>JAYQGD010000523.1:0-2414 GCA_038140415.1 Rhodospirillaceae bacterium | reverse complement strand
GTCATAGTCGACGCCCAGCAGGTCCACCAATACTTGGGAGAACACGGTCTCATGACCCTGGCCGGTGGGCCCGGTGCCGATATGGGCCTGGATTTGCCCGGCCGGATCGACGATCACCGTGGCCCATTCCTTGGGCATGCCCACGGGCGTCTCGAAATAGTTGGCCATGCCGAGGCCCAGGAGCTTGCCCCGTTTGGCGGCGTCGTCCCGGCGTTTCTCGAAGCCGTCCACATCGGCCAAGGCGGCGGCGTCTTCCATATTCTTCGGAAAATTCACGTCGTCCAAGGGGATGCCCAGCGCTGTGGTATAAGGCAGCTCATCCGCCGTGATCATGTTGCGCCGGCGGAGCTCCAGCCGGTCAATGCCGGACTGATAGGCGGCGATGTCCACCAGCCGCTCCAGATTAAAATACGTTTCGGGCCGGCCTGCGCCCCGATAGGGGCCCGTCGGCACTGTGTTGGTGACTATGCCCTTGCCCGACAGGTAGCCCGCTTTGAACCGGTAGCAGCCGGTGGCCAGCCGCATGCTGTTGCTCAAAGGCACGAACGACACGGTGGACGCGCCCACGTTGTAAAGATGATCAACACGGAGCGCCAAGAAGTTCCCCTCCGCATCCATGGCCAGACGGCCCCGCGTGACAAAATCCCGGCCCTGCAGGTCGCTGGCCAGGCAGTCGGACCGGGTGGCGGTCCACTTCACCGGCCGGCCCAGTTCCCTGGACGCAAACGCGATCAGCGCGTGCTCCGGATAGATAAAGTTCCGTGTGCCGAACCCGCCGCCTACGTCCTTGGAAAAGACGCGAATGTTGTCCATGGGCATGCCGAAGATTTTCGACAGGCACATCTTAAAGACAAAGACGCCCTGGGAATCCGCATAGAGGGTCAGCCGGTTGCGCTTGGTATCAAACGAGGCGACGGAGCACCGGGGCTCCATCGGCACTTGGGCGACCCTCGGATTGACCAGCTCCACATCCACCACATGGGTGGCTTGGGCGATCTGTTCATCCACAGCGGCCGCGTCGCCTTTTTCGATATCGACCACCACGTTGCCGGGTGCGCCGACCCACAAAACCGGCGCGCCATCGAGGATCGCATCCCGGACATCGGTCACGGCGGGCAGCGGCTCATAGTCGATGATAATGGCTTCGGCCGCATCGCGGGCCTGATCATGGGTTTCGGCGACCACGCAGGCGACGTCCTCGCCCACATGGCGGACCTTCTCCCGAGCCAGAGGCGTGTAGTTGCTCTCGAAGATCGGCGAGCCGTCCTTGTTGTGCAGCGACACTTTGGTCACATCAAACAAATCGGCCGGATTCGGGATATGGGGCAGTTCGCCGAGCCCCGCGCCGTCATAGTCCGCCGCCGTATAGACGCCCAACACGCCGGGCATGGCCTTGGCGGTGCTCGTGTCGATGGATTTGATCAACGCATGGGCGTAGGGGGAACGCAGGAAATAGGCATAGGCCTGACCGTCCAGCACGATGTCGTCGCTGAAGCAGCCTTTGCCGATCAGGAGCCGCTGGTCTTCCTTGCGCTTGGGCGACGCGCCGATGCCAAGAGTTTTGTTCATGGTCAGACGTCCAGGTTGAAGACTTTCTTGGCGTTGTTGCAGAGGATGTTTTCCCGGTCCTCGTCGCTCAGGAACTCGATCTCGCTGAAATAGGGCGCGATATCGTCCATTTCCCGGCCGGTCTTGGGATTAATCTTGGAGCCGACGCCGGGGCATTCCGCACCGAACAGGCAGCGGTCCGGGCCGACGGTCTTGATCAAGAGCTCAATCGCATCCTTGGTGTAGAGCACCGTGTCGAAATAAAGCTTCTGCATGCCGTCGATGAATTGATCCCCTTCGGGCCGGCGCATGGAGCCCGACTGGAACCGGCCCAACTGATAGGGCACCGCGCCGCCGCCGTGGGAGACGACGATCTTGAGATCGGGGAAATCCTTTAAGACATCGGAATTGATCAGGCCGAACACGGCGGTGGTTTCCTCGTTGATAAAACGGAGCGAATAGGGCTCCCGCTCGGAGCGCGAGCCGGTGCCGTGAATATGCGCCGGCACGCCCAGCTCGCAGAATTTTTCGTACAGCGGATACCAGTATTTATCTCCCATGGCCGGCGGGTGGGTGCCGGTATTCTCAAACGGATCGGGGTTGAGGAGCGCGCCCTTAAAGCCCAACTCGTTGACGCAGCGTTCGAGCTCGGCGATGGCCATGTCCAAAGGCTCTCCGCAGGGCTGGGGCAGACCGGCGATGCCGACAAACCGGTCCGGATACAGACCCATCTCCCGGTGAATAATGTTGTTGGTTTCCTCGTGGAACCACTGCACCAGCTTGGACGGCTTCTCCGAATGCATCATCTGGAACGGCCGGGGCGAGATGAGCTGCATATTGGTGCCCACCTTGTCGATATACGGCAG
>JAYQGD010000522.1:0-2418 GCA_038140415.1 Rhodospirillaceae bacterium | reverse complement strand
GTTGGACATGGTGGACCCGTTCCTGATGCTGGACCGGATGGATTCGGACGATCCGGAGTCCTACATCGCGGGCTTCCCCAACCACCCCCATCGCGGCTTCGAGACGGTCACCATCATGCTGGATGGGCTGATGCGCCATAACGACTCGGTCGGCAATGAAGGCGTGCTGGGCCCGGGCGACGTGCAATGGATGACCGCCGGCAAGGGCATCATCCATTCGGAGATTCCGGAAATGGTGGAAGGCCGGCTGCGCGGTTTCCAGCTTTGGGTCAATCTGCCGTCCGATCAAAAGATGATCGAGCCCCGCTATCAGGACATTCAAGCCGGCGACATCCCCAAGGTCGAGGTGCCGGGCGGCTCCGCCCGGGTCATTGCCGGCGCTTACGAAGGCGCCACCGGTCCCGCCGTGCCGAAGATCGAGGCGCGGTTGCTGGATATCACCTTGGACGCCGGCGCGGCCTGGACCATCGACCCGACGCCCAGCGCGCAGATTTTCATGTGCGTCTATGAGGGCGCGGTGACCGGCCATGACAGTCTGGGCCGGGAGCAAGAGATCAACGCTCCGGCGGTGGTGCTGTTTCATGGTCAGGGCGAAATTGAGATCACGGCCGGCGAGACCGGCGCGAGCATTCTTTACGCGGAGGGGGAACCGCTGAACGAGCCCATCTCCCGCATGGGACCGTTTGTCATGAACACCTACGAGGAAATCAAACAGGCGGTGGACGATTACAATTCCGGCCGCCTCACGGATTAAAAAACACATAGGGAGACACCAACATGCTGGTCTTTGATCTGAAGGAAGAACAGGAGTTCCGCCCGGAACGCCATCTGGAAAAAGTCCTGGGCAAGGTGGAGGACGGCGACGTCACCGTCGCCTGCTGGGAGCCGGGCCACACCAGCCCCAACCACTGCCACCCCTTTGCGACGGAGATTTATTACTGCGTCGAAGGCGGCGGCGTGATGAACGTCAACGGAGAACAGGTCCAAATCACGCCGGGCAGCTTCATCGTTCACCCGCCGGGCGAGCTGCATGAATATGTGAACGGGGACGAGCGATCGATCCTGTTCCGGGTGCGCTATGGCGACAGTATGGAATCCCGCACCAAGGACTGGCCGACCCAGCCGAGCTGGGAGCCCAACGACGACGATAAGGCGTATTTTGCCGATTAGGACGGGGCGTTAAATTTATGCCCCCTTCCGCGCCGTTTAAGATATATGGCGATCTGGCCTCCGGGAACTGCCAGAAAGTGCGCTTGGTGGCCGAGCACCTCAGGCTCGACTACAGCTGGATCGACATCGACATCATGAAGGGTGAGAGCCGGACAGACGACTATCTCGCCAAGTTTCCTCAAGGCCAGGTGCCGGCCATTGAGTTGGGAGACGGCCGCACCCTCGCCCAATCCAACGCCATCATCCGCTTTTTGGCCGAGGATTCGGCCTTGCTCCCCGATGATCCGTTTCCCCAGGCCAAGGTGGACGAATGGCTGTTCTGGGAACAGTACAGCCACGAGCCCTATATCGCGGTCTGCCGGTTCCACATGGTGTACCTCAAGAAATCAAAAGAGACGCGTGAAGCCTGGCGGGTCGAGCGGGGTGAGAAAGCGCTCGACCACATGAACGCGCGGCTGGCCGACAATGACTGGCTGGCCGGAGATGCGGCCACCATCGCCGATGTGTCGCTCTTTGCGTACACCAGCGTGGCGCATGAGGGCGGGTTCGATCTCTCCACCCGGCCGAATGTGGCGGCCTGGATCGCCCGCTGCCGGGAGGTTTTTGCGCCGGCTTAATTGGCCGTCCAACCGCCCCACCCCGCGTCGCCCCCGAGTCTTGTGCGCGGGTTTATCCCGCGTATCCAACCAACGTTAATTGAGGCCAAGTCTCGGGGGTCCATGGGCATAGGTAGCATGGTTCCCCGACAACCGCTTCGCGGGCCTGCCTTCGCCGTAGCGAAGTCCGGCTTCGCGCAGGCAGGTCGGGGATGACGCTTTCTGGACAGGGAGCGGGGGAAGCTGTCTCAATAGGCGCCTCTCAAAAGGTGCCTGGCACCGGGCAAGAATAAACCATTGAAATAACTGCGTTTTATTTCAGCTGGTGCCAGGCACCGGAAATAAGACATCGGAGATAGTCCGATCCTCGCCCAGCCCCCCAAAAACTCCCCGAATTTCAACCAACCATAGTATTGAAATCTGGGCGCGCATGCCCATTTTCATAGGCAAGCCCCGAACAACGTTCCAACTCATCACGTAGACGACATAAGCATATGAATGATAACGCGAAATCCAGCGGCGACGTGAAACGCACACCCCGATGGCATCTGGTCTATTACTTCCTGGCCGCCTTTGATCTGCTGACCATCAGCGGCAGCCTGTATCTGAACCACCAATTGATGGGCATCTATGAATCGTCGGTCGCCAGCAA
>JAYQGD010000521.1:0-2432 GCA_038140415.1 Rhodospirillaceae bacterium | reverse complement strand
GCCCTGTTTGGCCTGTTCGTTCAGTTCCTCAGCATCCCGACCATCATGGCCATGGGCGCGGGGATGTTCGGCGTCTTTTATATTGCGCTATTCTTCCAAAAATCCGACAGCAAGGCGAAGGAGCCGGGGCACAAGCGCCGTATCTTCCGGGAATTGAAAGACGGATTTGCCTACGCGACAGCCCACAAAGGCATTCTGTACCTACTGATCCTGCTGGGCGTGACCGCGCTGTTCATGCGGCCCTATATCGACCTGGCGCCGGGCATTTCCGATCAGTTGTTCCATGCCGGCGAGGAGGGCTTGTCGATCCTGCTGTCGTCGACCGGATTCGGGGCTATGCTGGCCGGCCTGTGGCTGGCCCACCGGGGCAGGACCGAAGGCCTCACCAACATCTTCACCTGGTCCATGCTGTTCTCCGCGTTTTTCATGCTGCTCTTTGTGCTGTCCAGCCATATCTGGGTGGGGGCGGCGTTGATGATCTGCGTCGGCTTTACCGTGGTCTGCGGCTCGATCACATCTCAGGCCCTGGTGCAGAACGCCGTCGATCCCAGCGTCCGGGGACGGGTCATCGCCATCACCATCGTGCTGGCCTGGGGCATGCCGGCTTTGGGTGCGGCGGGCATGGGCCTGATCGCCGAATTCCACGGCCTGGCCATCACACTCGCCGGCGGTGCCGTGTTGACCATCCTCTGTTGGGGCTGGGCAATTACCAATAAAGCCAAAGCCACCCCGCTGCTGGAGGGCGATAAAGACTAGTCCGCGAGCCCCAGCAGCCGCGCCGCATTGCCGCCCAGAATTTTCGCCTCATCATTGCCGGGCAAATTTAATTCCCGCACGTGGGCCGTATCTGAATCAATGTAAGGATCGTCCGTCCCCCAGAGGATTTGCTCGGGCCCCAGATAGTCATAGGCCATCTTCAGCGCCGGCGCGAAGAACGACGCGGAATCGTAATATAGCTTCTTGGCGAAGTGGCTCGGCGGCTTGGTGATATGCTCCCGGCAGTCGGGGAAAATCTTGTAACCGTTATCCAGCCGCTGGATCACCATCAGCAGCGTGCCGCCGGTATGAGCCATGATGTAGGGGAAGTCGGGATAGCGCTCGAACACGCCGCCGTAGATCATCCGCGTGACCGCCAGGGTGGTGTCGAACACAAAGCCGACGCGAAGCGGCAGCTCGAACTCTTCCATCCCGTCGGTGTTGGTGGGGAACATGGGGTGCTCGAACACCGGGATGCGGTCCCGGTTGAGCCGCTCCCAGATCGCCTCGAACCCCGGATCGTTCATCGGAATGCCCTCGACGTTTGAGCCGATCATCACCCCGGCCATATCCAGCTCGCCCAGGCAGCGGTCGAGCTCTTTCAAAGTGGCCTCCACGTCTACGAGGGGCAGGCTGGCCAGCCCGGTGAACCGGTCCGGATGCGCCTTGCACATCGCGGCGATGGTGTCGTTGATCTTGCGGGACAGCGCGATCTGTTGGTCCTTTGGCCAGGGATAAACTTCGGGCGTGGACAGGGAGATCACTCGCCGGTCGATGCCCTTCTTGTCCATCTCGCGGAGCCGGTGATCCGGATCGAACATCTCATCCCGGTACCAGGCGACCGTATGCCCGCCCTTCCGCAACAGCGTGTGGCCGGGCGAGGGGGAAGTGGCATCCAGCCCCCACAGATCGGTGAGAGACTCCAGATAGCCCCGGTCGACGATATGCGAATGGATGTCGATGATCATTGCCGTTCCCCGTGTGGCATGGTTCACGATAGGATCGACTTTCCCCGCCCGATTGTCGATAACCAATGTGAGATGACGACAACCGGCGAAACAAACGATCCTATTCCCTATATGCAGCGGTCCAGGGACTGGTACCTGGCGCTCGGCTACGGCAATCCGTATGTCTGGGCGCAATTCGATGAGGTGCCGTTTCAACCGCTGGAAAAGCCGTTGGCGGAATGCACCGTGGCGCTGATCACCACCGCAGCCCCTTATCGGCCCGACGCGGGGGAGCAGGGGCCGAATGCGCCGTACAACGCGGCCGCTAAGTTCTACGAGGTCTATTCCGGTGACACGGCGAAAGATCACGATCTACGCATCTCCCACGTCGCCATCGACCGGGACCACACGAGCATGGAAGACAGCCGGGCCTGGTTTCCGTTGCAGGCGTTGCGGGATGCAGCGGCGGCGGGACGGATCGGCAAACTGGCGCCGCGCTTTCACGGCGCGCCCACCAATCGCAGCCAGCGCCACACGGCGGAGGTGGATGCGCCGGAGGTTCTCAAGCGCTGTAAAGACGACGGCACGGACGCGGCGGTCCTGTTTCCCAACTGCCCGGTTTGTCATCAGACTCTGAGCCTGACCGCCCGGCACTTGGAGGCCAATGGCATCGCGACGGTGATCCTCGGCTGCGCCAGGGATATCGTGGAGCACTGCGGCGTGCCACGC
>JAYQGD010000520.1:0-2433 GCA_038140415.1 Rhodospirillaceae bacterium | reverse complement strand
TATTGTCGCCCAAATCAAAATAATGCCCTGCAATGAGGCCGGATGGCCAATTAGCCCACATTATTCATAACTACCGTCGGATTTGATCGGAGCATACGGCATCAGCCGGGTCGACGGCGTTTTTTAGTGGCTAATTTTTAGAGGCGTTAGGGATTGACGTTCGGGGTTCATTCGGCGGCACATGCCGCCTGGATCATGGTCCGAGTGCGGCGATGCGACCCGCCGTCGCGATGAAGGTGGATCGGTATGGATAGGCCGAAGGCAGGGCAATGCGCACACGGGATTTGAGTTCCTCAATGCGCGCAGCGACTTTAAGGAAGACCCGGCGTAGTGTCTCAAACGTTGCCTTGCGCCATTGCGAACGACGGGGCGCGGCTGAACGGAGCCGATGCAGTAGCCAGTAGGCGCCGGTGTGCAGGAACAGCCGGAACTGATTGGCTTCCCAGCGGTGGCAGGATGTGCGATCGGATTTGGTGTAGCGCTTGTGATCCTTGATCATGTTTTCCATTCGGCCCCGGGCACAATAAACCTTCTCGTAAAGTACCTTGGCTCTTCCGGGAAGGTTGGTGACGACGAAGCGGATATCACAGCCCTTTGAGGTTGCCTCGACACGGGCGATGACCTTGCGCTCCCGTGACCAGCTTTTGGCTTGGTAGCCAACTTGAAAGAAGCGCCGCAGCTTGTCTTTGCCCCGTTGCACCCGACGGACGGCCACATCCTCGCTCCACGGCCGACCGATCTCCTTCAGGCGGGCGTTGCCGGGAAGACCAAAAATATAGGCACAGCCTTTGCTTTCCAGCAGTTTCATGACCTCCGGAGTCCCGTAGTGGCCATCGCCACGGACCATGATGTCCACCCGGGGCCAATTGCGACGGATGCGGCGAATGACGTGCTTGAGGACACGAGCCGCCTCTTCCCCGGAAGGCCGCTTGCCGGGCCGCAGCAGCGATAGAACAGGCTTGCCGGTAGCCGCCTCGAAGATATGGATGGGCTGAAAAATGTACTCATCATAATGGGCGTTGAAGAATGCCAGTTGCTGGCCGCCGTGAACCGTGTCCGGGGTGTCGTCGATATCGAGAACAATGCGGGCCGGAACGGATTTGAAGCTATCGCAGAACAGGTCGATCGACTTCAGACCCATGCGCCCCAGTTCACGCCACGACGGCGCATTCTCCAGTCGCGACAACGTCGGTTGGCTCATCAAATCATCGCCCGTCTCCGACAACCGTCCGCAGGCCAGTTTAAAGGCCGGATCAAAACGCAGAACATCGAGGTCATCACAATCCTCATAACCGCAGGCGATGGCGAACATCCGTGCCCGGATCATGTCAACCTGGGTGTGCGTCGTGCTCAGAGGATCACGAGTGTCTTTTATGCACGACGAAAGGCGTTTAGCCAGCCCAAGGCCGTTCTCGATCTCGCGCAGCAACAAGACGCCGCCATCGGACGAAAGCCGACCACCGTCAAATCGAGCATGCAATTCCTTGCCAGAGACAGGTGACAAACCGGGGAGATATGGGATAGTGTCATTCATGGTGAGCCGTAGGTTTTCCTGGTGAAATGGTTTTAGGCTATGCACCATAAAACTACTATGTTTCAACAGGTTAGTCTACGCTCACCGCTTAATTTATGACGTGGCGTGAATAATTCAGGCTAGATGGGGCCGGTATCGATATCTGTTGGTCTGCCGCGGAAATCAATCTTTTGGCCTCCACCCTTGCAGGTGATCGTCGATCCTTTTGATTGACTTCTCTAGTGCCTTCAAATGCTTTTCGATGACAGCCCTCTTGTTCGGATCGCGCGTTCGTTTCAATCGGCGTTCGTCTTCAACGATAAGCGCAACGAAGTCCTCTCGCAGTTCAATGAGTTTAATCATCCGTTTGCGGTCTATGTAGGTCATCGGGCCAATCACCGTTACCGTTCCTGCGTCAGCGTCTATGAACATATCCTCAGGATGCGGGATGATGTCGGCGACTGACTGCCCATTGCGCTCCCTCCGCTGAACCTCTCGGTCGGCTTGCACTAAGTATTCCATGGCTTCGGCAATTCCGAATTGCCTCTGCCGCGCCTTTTCCGCTTCCGCCTGGTCGACAAGCTCGGTCATCAGTTTCAAAGACCGATAATCGCCTTTCGCCGCCTTGACCGTCATAGACCGTAAGCCCGCTTGCACGATCGGCATGGTCATCGTGCCGGTTTCATCGTTGATTGGAATCTCGCGATAGGCTTCTTCCAGGATCATGGCCTTGAGACGGTCATCGGTGACCGATTTCGGCTTGTTCTTGGACCCTCGTGGCCGACCATTCGGGTTGCCCGATTTTCCTTTCTTGAATTGGTTTTCCTTTGGCGGCTTGCCGTAACCGACGTCGTAGTTTTGGTAACGTGCCGGCAGCTTCGATTTGCTCATTGGGTCGCCTCCACCGCGTTGTCACGACC
>JAYQGD010000519.1:0-2438 GCA_038140415.1 Rhodospirillaceae bacterium | reverse complement strand
CGGATAATGGCTGATGCCGATGCTGGCGCCGACGGTGCAGGTCTCCTCGCCGATGTCGATGGGCTGCGACAGACCTTCCAGCACCTTGCGGGCGACAATCTCCATGTTTTCCCGCTCGGAGATGTTTTCCAGGATCACCACGAACTCGTCGCCGCCCAAACGCGCCGCCGTATCGGTGTTGCGGATGGCCTCCTCCAACCGGGACGCTACCGATTTCAGGACAATGTCCCCTGCTTCGTGGCCGTAGGTGTCGTTGATGGGTTTAAACTTATCAAGATCGATAAACATGAGCGCGACGCCGCTTTTATTCCGCCGGGCGCGGGACAAGGCCTCTCCGACGCTTTCGTTGAACGACGCCCGGTTCGGCAATCCCGTCAGCTGGTCATAGAGCGCCAGATAGCGGATGCGGTCCTCTTTTTCCTTGCGGTCGGTGATGTCGCGAATGCTGCCGGTGTAGGTGTCTTTGCCCTCGGCTTCGTGGACCACGGCGACCGTGAGTTCGATCGGGAAAAGCGTGCCGTCGGCACGGATCGCCTCCATCTCCCTTGTGCCGCCGACGATGTTGGAATAGCCGGTGGACTGATAGCGCTGCAGATAACTGTCGTGTTGTTCCCGGTGAGGCTAGGGCATCAGGACGCTGACATTTTTCCCCAGCAAATCCATTCTGCGATAGCCGAACATCTTGCAAGTGACTTCGTTGACGCTCTGGATGCTGCCGAGCTGGTCGATGGAAACTATCGCCTGATCGACCGCTTCCAGGATCGCATGGATCCGATTTTCCCGGGTGCGGGTGGTCTCCGAGGCTTTGATCAGTTCGGTGATGTTCTGGCAGTCCACCAGAAATCTGATCTTGCCGTCATCGAACAGAGTTTCACTAACATTCAGGCGGACATCGATCTTGACCCCGCTGACCGACTTTAATTCGAGAGGCAGCGGTTCGTCTTCGCCGGCGATCAGCTTCAGCCCCTCGGCAAACAGTTCTGCATAGTCGTCGCCGGCGAACACCTCGAAAGGGGTGCCGAGAACCGCGTCGGTGCTGCCGGCCCCCAGCAGGTTGAGGGCGGACTCATTGACCCAGACGATCTCGCTGTTCTCGCAGATGAACAGCGCGGACTGCAGCGACGGCAGGTATTTCTTAATGGTCGGGTCGAGGGTGAAGGACATGGGGAACTGGGAATCCGGAACTGTAAGGCTGTCCAAGTACTCTTGGCGGGGATCGGCCGGGTCTCCTACCCGGCGGCTGGTTGCATATTATGTAACACACGGATAGCGGCAACAAAACCTGGGAGAACCGGATGACGAGAGTGGTTCCGTCAGGTGAACAGGCGCCGCTTATTGCCAACGCCCGCCTGATCCCCCATAACCAAGTCACTGAATTTTGCGGCCTTGGGAGGGGCAACCCGGTGAGCGATACGGGAAAAAGCGAAGACGTTGTTTTGGTCGAGAAAGACGGCGCTGTGGCGACCGTCATCCTCAACCGGCCGGAAAAGCTGAACGCCCTGAATTACGAGATGTGGCAGGGCGTCGGCGCGGCCTTCCGGGACTTGGACGGCGATGAAAGCCTGCGCTGTGTGGTCCTGCGCGGCGCGGGAGACAAGGCCATGGGGCCGGGCGCGGATATCACCGAATTTGCCGACAAACGAAACAATTCTGAACAGGCCATGGCCTACGGCAAGCCCATGCACGGCGCCATGCACGCGATCCGCGATTGCCGCCATCCGGTGGTGGCGCGCATCCGGGGCCTTTGTGTCGGCGGCGCGCTGGAACTGGCGCTTATGTGCGATCTCAGAATTTGCGGCGAAGGCTCCCGCTTCGGGGTGCCGATCAACAAGCTGGGTTTGGTTATGGCGTATCCGGAGGTCGAGGCGCTGGTCGGGCTCGTCGGCCCGTCGGTCGCCCTGGAAATCCTCTATGAAGCGCGGGTGTTCGACGCGGCCGAGGCCAAGGACAAGGGCCTGGTCAACAAGGTGGTGCCGGACGACGAAGTGGATGCGGCGGTGGCCGAAACGGTTGAGCGTATCTGCGCCGGTGCGCCCCTGGTCAATCGCTGGCACAAAAAGTTCGTCAACCGGGTGATGAGCGGTGTGGCCGAGCCCAAGCCGCTGACGGCGGCGGAGGAGGCGGAAGGGTTCGCCTGCTATGACACCGAGGATTTCCAGGAAGGGGTGCGGGCGTTCCTCGCCAAGGAGCCGCCCCAATTTAAAGGCAAGTGAGCATGAGCGGCGACAACACCCTTCTGTCCGACCTCCGGGTCATTGAAATGAGCCACGTTATGGCGGCGCCCACCTGCGGGCTGATGTTGTCGGACATGGGCGCAGATGTGATCAAGGTGGAACGCATTCCCGGCGGCGATGATGTCCGCAAGCTCGCGCCGTTTGTCGATGATATCTCCACGCCGTTCACCATGATGAACCGCAACAAGCGGGGCATCGGCCTCA
>JAYQGD010000518.1:0-2444 GCA_038140415.1 Rhodospirillaceae bacterium | reverse complement strand
GAACCGACCACGACAGACAGAGAAGTGGTCTGAATCACTGCTCTTGGCCCGCCGGAATCCACCGCGCACCTGCCGAAATACGACACCATTCACGGCATTCTGCCGCAAGACGTCAAAGTCGACGGCGACACCATGGACGCGGGTCAGGGTCCGGTGCGGGTCACTGCCGAGCGGGACCCGGCGAACCTACCGTGGAAAGAACTGAACGTCGATATTGCCCTTGAATGCACCGGCTTCTTCGCCAGCAAGGAAAAGGCCTCGGCGCACCTGGACGCCGGCGCCAAACGGGTGCTGATCTCCGCCCCGGCTTCCGGCGCGGATATGACTATTGTTTACGGCGTGAACTCTGATCAGCTGACCGCCGATCACACGGTGGTCTCCAACGCCTCCTGCACCACCAACTGCCTGGCCCCGGTCGCCTATGTCATGCACAACGCGTTCGGGATCGAGCGCGGCTTCATGACCACCATCCACTCCTTCACCGGTGATCAGCGCACGGTAGATACGCTGCACAGCGATCTGCATCGCGCCCGCGCCGCCTCGGTCTCGATGATCCCAACCTCCACCGGCGCCGCGCGCGCGGTCGGTCTGGTGCTGCCGGAGCTCAACGGCAAGCTCGACGGGACCTCCATCCGGGTGCCGACGCCGAATGTTTCGGTCATCGACTTCAAGTTCGTGCCGTCGAAGGAAACCTCGGTCGAGGCGGTCAACGACGCGGTCGAGAAAGCCGCCGCCGGAGAACTCAAA
Organism: Rhodospirillaceae bacterium; assembly: GCA_038140415.1. Taxonomy (GTDB): domain Bacteria; phylum Pseudomonadota; class Alphaproteobacteria; order Rhodospirillales; family UBA2165; genus JAYPHU01. The sequence continues at coordinate 1,697 of JAYQGD010000518.1, read as the reverse complement.
GGCATCCTCGGCGTCAACAGCGCGCCGCTGGTCTCAACCGACTTCAATCACAATCCGCACAGCTCCATCTTCGACACGCCGGAAACCCAGGTGATCGAAGGCCAGTTCGTCCGCGTGCTCAGCTGGTACGACAATGAATGGGGCTTCTCCAACCGGATGATCGACACCGCCACGAAAATGGGCTCGCTTCTCTAAGCGAGTCCACATTTCAGACAGTGGGTTTAACTTAAAGGTGCGACACTAACAGGATGATGTTGAGCGCTAGGGTCAAACCCAGCATCACCTTAATCTGAAGAAATTCAGAGGCGAGTCGGTCAAACACACTCTTTTGTACCGGCATTTTCTCACCCTTCCGGATCATAGAATTCCAGGCCGGGGATATCCTCTTCGTCCTGTTTGCGGCCGCGCAGTTCAACCACGTTGCGGTCCGGATCGCGGACGAACACCGACACATGACCGTCGCCGCCGAAGGTCACCGGCCCCTGGGAAATGGCGATGTCGTTTTCTTCCAGCACGGTGAGGGTATCCAGGATCGAGTCCACCCGGAGTGCGATGTGGGTATAGCCGGGATGTTTGTCCGGCACGTCCATCAGGATGTTCTTGCCCTCGGTCAGGTCGACGCCGTTGCAGATCAGGTTAATCTCCACATCATTGGCGTTCTTAAGGATCACCACCGCATCGAAATCGACCTCGTGAAACAGCTCAAACCCCAACACTTTATAGAATGCCTTAGCCTTCTCCGGGTCGGTGACGCGGAGGCCATAGTGATCGATCCGGCTGATATTAATGGCGGCGGACATGTGGCGGCTCCTCTGAGTTTTGAATTTCAGTTCCATGGACTTAGTTCAGACCGGTGACCGGGTCAACCGGGCGGGTGAAAACCGCTTGCAGAAACCGCCGGCAAAACCTATCGAAAGCCCATGAACGCGAGCTCTTGCCGTCTCTACCTGATCACCCCGCCCCGATTGCCGGATGTGGCGGCGTTTGCCGACCACTTAGCCGCTGCCCTGGATGCCGGGGACGTGGCGAGCGTGCAGCTCCGCCTTAAGGACTGCAGTGCCGAGGACATTTTGCGCGCGGCAGAAATCCTTTGCCCTATTACCCAATCCCGGGACGTCGCATTTCTCATGAACGATGATCCGGACTTGGCGGTCAAAGCAGGCTGCGACGGTGTGCACGTGGGCCAGGAGGACGCCTCCTACGAAGACACCCGCCGGATCGTCGGCGACGACGCCATAGTCGGGGTGACCTGTCACGACTCCCGGCATCTGGCGATGGAAGCGGCCGACAAAGGCGCGGACTATGTCGCTTTCGGCGCCTTTTTCCCTACCGCCACCAAGGACGCCAAGGGTAAGACCTCGCCGGACATCCTGGAGGCTTGGAGCCGGTTCACCACCGTCCCCTGCGTGGCTATCGGCGGCATCACGCCGGCGAACTGCGGCGATCTGGTCCGTGCCGGGGCGGATTTCCTGGCCGTGGTCTCCGCCGTCTGGGATCATCCGGACGGTCCGGCAGCGGCCGTGAAAGAGTTCAACCGGATGATCGCCGAGACGTCGGCCGGATAAGCCGCAGAACATCCCATTGCCCCCACTGGGGGAACCTGATAGGTATCGCGCCCGCCCATCATCGGGCGCCAAATTTGGACAAGATTTTCGGAAGAGAAAGCGATGAAGATCAACGGAAACGCCGTCCGCCCC
>JAYQGD010000517.1:0-2452 GCA_038140415.1 Rhodospirillaceae bacterium | reverse complement strand
TCCTTCAATATTTAAGACAACAATCGGCCGCTCATGAAGCTGGAGCTGTTTCCAGGTCAGCACCTCGATGAATTCCTCCATCGTGCCCAACCCGCCGGGCAGCACCACGTACCCGTCGGCGCGGGTGAACATGGTGTGCTTGCGTTCATGCATGTTGGGCACCCGGACCAGTTCGGTCACGTTCACATGGGCGACCTCCAAGTCGAACAAGAAATCCGGGATCACGCCGATCACCTCGCCGCCGCCGTCCAGCACGTGATTGGCCAGCTCCCCCATGATACCGATGGTGCCGCCGCCGTAGACTAGATCAACCTCGCGCGCCGCCATCTCTTTGCCCAAGGCGCGGGCCGCCTCCAAAAACGCCGGAGAATTGCCGGATTTGGAGCCGCAGTAAACAGCCAGGGCGGAAATTTGCGTCATAAGATTGACAAAATCTGTGCTTAATCAGGATTGGCGAAAACGTATATAGCGAATAATTTACTGACATAGGACTGGGAATAAGTCCAACACTCTGCTGTTATCTATCCAGGCCGGGCTCTATGACGGCTCAACGTGTGCAATCTCGGAGGTTTATCCATGAAACGTCTTACAAAATATTTCTTAGCTCTTGCTGGTCTGACCGTCGTGCTCGGCAGCGCGGTGCCGGTTTATTCGGCCGGACACCAAATGAAGCTGCTCAAAGAGCGTAACGGCACCATGAAGTCGCTCTCGGGCGCCATGAAAGGTCTCAAGGGCGCCAAGGACACCGCGACCATGAAGACCCACGCCATGGCCCTGCAGGCTGCGGCCGGCAAGCTGGGCGACATGTGGCCGGATGGTTCCATCGGCGACAGCCGAGCCAAGCCTGAAATCTGGCAGAACATGGGCGACTTTAAAGCCAAGTTGCAGGCCATGAACGACGCGGCGGCGAACCTGGTGAAGGTTTCCGGCGGCAGCGACCTCGGCGCGGCCAAGAAAGCCTTCGGTGCCGTCGGCGCCACCTGCGGCGGCTGCCACAAGGTCTATCGCGGACCAAAGAAAGAAATGTAAGCCGCGTAACAGGTTTACCCGTAAAACACCGGCGCGGGTTCGTGCCGGTGTTTTCTTTTCCGCATTTGAAACAACCGCCTGCGTGTTACACTCCGCGTCATGACACAGATTCGCATTTTCCTTCTTTCCGTATTCGCCGCTCTGGCCCTGGCGTTTAGCCCGCCGGCCTCTGCGCAGGATGCAGAAGCGGTGAAACGCGGCGCGTACATCTTTCATGCCGCCGGGTGCGCCGGCTGCCATACGGATACGAAAAACAAAGGCGCGTTGCTGGCCGGCGGGCATGCCTTGAAGACGCCCTTCGGCACCTACTACGGCCCGAACATCACCGCCGACAAAACCCACGGCATCGGCAATTGGTCCGACGCGGATTTCATCCGGGCCTTGCGCGAAGGCAAGTCCCCGTCGGGTGATCATTACTTCCCGGTCTTCCCCTACCCGTCCTTCACCAAAATGACCGACAAGGACATGCGGGACCTGAAGGTCTACATCTTCTCCTTGCCGCCTTCCGCGACACCCAACAAGCCCCACGATATCAACTTCCCCTTCGGCTTCCGGTTTTCCATGATCTTCTGGAAGATCCTGTTCTTCGACGACGGCGCCTACCAAGCCGATCCGGCTCAGAATGCGGAGTGGAACCGAGGCGCCTATCTTGCCAATGCGCTCAGCCACTGCGGCGAATGCCATACACCCCGCAACTTCATGGGCGCACTCAAGGGCGACATGAACATGGCCGGTACGCCGGATGGACCGGACAACGGCTCAGTCCCGAACATCACGTCGGATAAGGACACCGGCATCGGCAAGTGGTCCCATCAGGCCATCATGGATGTGCTGGACGGGGGCATGATGCCCGATGGCGACTTCGTCGGCGGCGCCATGACCGAGGTCAGCGAGAATTTGGCCAAGATCAGCGCCGAAGACCGCAAGGCCATCGCCGTCTACATCAAATCCCTCCCGCCTGTCCGGAACAAGGTGACAAAGAAGTAGAATCGCCTTTAGTTTGGCCCATGCTCGACTTTACCGGAGAAATTTGGTTCCGGCTTCTGGCCTTGCCGATCGCCGCCACGCTTATAGCCGCCCTCCTGCTGAAAATCGCCACCCGTTCGGACTCCGCCTCTCGCCTGGAAGCCGCTGCTGTCGGCATCGCCTCGGCCTGGATCGTCTCGTTGACCATTGGCGTGCCGCACTTTCCACCGCCGCGCGACGGCACCGGCATCGCCTATCTGGTGATCGGCGGGCTCGTGACAGGTGCGGTGCTCGACTACCTCCTGCCGATGATCAAGGCGGCCAACCGGTTGTGGGAGACTGGTCTAGACCTGGCCGTCTGGCTGTTCCTGGTTTGGTGGATGCGCGGAGATATCGACGTAAATAGTCTTGCCGCTTTCGCCGCCTGGGGACTGGCCATGGTGCGCCTGCGCCGGGC
>JAYQGD010000516.1:0-2456 GCA_038140415.1 Rhodospirillaceae bacterium | reverse complement strand
TCCGGCTTGTTCTTGCCCTGGGACATGGTGACCGCTGTCCGGTAGCCGAGGCCGACTGCCGTTTTTGAGAGTTCCACAAAGAACTCCGCCTTCGCGCTTTTGGTTTTGAGGACTTTGAAGCCGGAGGTTTTTGGTATATCGATATCAACCGCCAAGGCGACCGCCGGTGCGCCGCCGAACATGCCCTCCACGGTGCCATCGATCTCCAGACTGGCGGAACCCAAGCCCAAACCGTTGAGCCCTTTCTTGATGGAGGCCGGCGCCAGGGAGGGATCGAAATGGGCGATCACGTTCACGCCGTCTTCCAGTTTGAGATTACCCCCCGGCAGCTTGCCGTCAACGGCGGTAAAGAAATTCTGCGCCGCCAATGGCAAGTCATCGTAGGCGCGGTCGACGCCCTTCGTGGAAACGATCATTCGCATCTTGGGCAGGCCCAGATGTTTCAGAAAGCCGCCGTCATGGCCGGTCAGGGTAGCCAGGGTCAGGGGCTTCTCAAAGCGCAAGCCAAAGTTCCAATCCTTCTTGGCCTCGTCATAGAAGGCCATGGCGTCCACTTCTTCGTGCAGGAAGTCGACCTTGCCGCCGATGGCGTCGAGGGACACCGTCGGTGACTTAATGACGAACTTGGACGCGCCGGGCAGGTTTTTCAATTCAGGGATCGCGTGCAGGGAGAGGGATGTGTCCGGCAGGGACAGGGTAAAATCGGTGAGCTTCTTATCTTCGACAGCAAGATTGATCACCACTTCCCGGGGTTGATGGCCCTTGCGAAATGCGCCGCCGATCTTGCCGTCCAGGGAAACGGAATAAGCGCCTTTCTCGATGCTCAGATTCAAGGCGACCTCGGTCAGATCCAGGAAGGACATGCCGAACGCGTTGTTCCAGGAAAGTTTATGGTCGTCGGAGGTGGTGAAAATGAATTTCTTTTGGGTGAGCGCCTCGGCGTCCATGGTGCCGCCGAATTTCAGCGTGCCGCCGCCCATGGCCTTGGGGAACTTTAGGGTGATGCTTTCCGTCGCCGCGTCCAAAAAGACCGGCAATGCAGCGACGCCCACATCTTTGAGGCCGGCCTGGACGTCCTTGGTTTCGGCGGCCTCAGCCGGCGCTGCCGCTAGTGCCAGGACAGCGAATGCAGTTCGAATAAATATCCGTCTCAGTGTCTGCATCAATTTCCCCTCCCTATTGCCGTGTCCGGCGCTCGCCGGCTATTTAACGGTCGCTATATTAATCATACTCCGGCTGCGGCGATGGTGATCTAAGTCACCAATATGTCAGACTCTTTTCGAGCCTATCTTATCGGTCCCGACCCCGTCCAATGATCTTACCCCGGCGTTTGCCCCGGGGCAGTAATTAACCATGTTTTCATCAATCCGGGCGTACATCTGGTTCAATTCCCGCAAAGGGGAGTCGGGTGAATTTAGCGAGGGCGTGATGAAACTTCACAACACCAAATTGCCGCTGGTTGTGGCGATAGCCGCCATCTTAGGCGCGTGTTCCAGTATTTATGAGCCCAAACCCGAGGTGACGCCTCTGGGACAAGACACGGTCGTCAGCAACACGGCGAGCCTCAGTCATGTCATCATCTATAATAAGAAATCCAACAATTATACCTGCACACAGCCGCCGCCCGACGCCACCTTTAGTCAGTCGGAGCAGGGCGATGTCTCCGTATCGCTCGTTTCAGTGGGCAGTGGGAGCGACGCCGGCGGTGAGTCGGAGGGCTCCCAAGAAACCGAACTCGCGGGCCGCACGCCGACCGTCCTGATCACCCGAGAGCTTCTCTATCGCCTGTGCGAGTTTTCCAAGAACCATGATCTGGATAAGAAGGACGCAACCGCGCTCTACACCAAAACTCTGGAGATCGTGAAGTCCGTCTGGTCCATCGAGGCCGGCGAGACCACGGTCAGTATCGGCGACAAGGTCAGCGTCAGCGCCACCGAGAGCGTCTCCGGGGCCGGCAAGGTTACCTTGCCGGTGACGTCTTCCACGGCCAGCGCCTCGAGCTATACCAGCCAGTCCACTTGTGAAGCCGCCGGCTTTACCTGGAGCTCTGATTCCAGCTCTTGCAGCTAAGTTAGCCGTTTACAGTTGGACTTTCGCCCCTTCGGCGATCGTCCGGGGGGCCTTGTTCAAGCCTTCGATGGCGAAGCCGGCCGCAGCCTTATAGCCGGCCATGAACTCGCGGCGTTCGTCCGGCGGGATCACCTCGTCGATATTGTCGAATGTGCCGCCACAGCGTTCGTCCACCATATTCAAAAGCGCGAACGGACCTGCGCCGCGGTTACGCAAGACGACCTCCGATATCGGCCCGCAGAACTTCTCGTCAAAGGCGGCGAGCGCCTCCGGGGTCAGCCCGTGTTCAATGAGGGCCGCGCCCAGTTTGCGGGTATCGACAACGGCCTGGCTGCCGCCGTTGGAGCCCGTGGGATACATGGGGTGCGCCGCATCGCCGATCAGGA
>JAYQGD010000515.1:0-2459 GCA_038140415.1 Rhodospirillaceae bacterium | reverse complement strand
ACCTGGATGAACGGGAAGAATCTCTTCCGTGTTGAGGCGGACGCGGTTACCGAACAGGCCTGGGGCGAAGAACTCAACGCCCTCGCGTCCAGGACCCTTCGGCTGGACTGCGACTCCTAGCACCTGGGCATGAACATTCCCGGTAAGCCCAAACAGTTCATGCCCTATATCGGCGGTTACCCCAATTACACAAAAATCTTGTCCGACATGGTAGCAAAGGGCTACGAGAGGTTCTCGTTCGAATAACACAGCAAGTCTTCCATGACCGAGAAAATCGAAGGACCCGACAGCGCAATCGGCAAGATCACCACCGCCGAGGATGTGGTAACCGCGTCCCAGGCCGGCCGGCTGGCGGGCGCGCTGGGCGTCGACAATCCGGCGATCCAAAAAGGCGATGTGCTACCCGAGGGCTGGCACGCGGTGTTCTTTCCCGGTCTAGCCCCCTTGTCCGACTTGGCCGAAGATGGTCAACCGGCATCCAACTCCCGGCTGCCGCGCCGCCGGATTATTGGCGTCCGGACCGAGTTTCACGCCTCTTTATTGATCGGCGACGACATCACCCGGGAAACCGAAGTGGTGGACGTGATCTCCCACGATTACGGCGCCGGACCGACGATCCTGTTCAAGGTACGGGACCGCATCAGCTCTCCTCGTGGCCTGGCCGTGATCGAGGAGCGGGATTTCATCAGCTACGAGGAGCGTGGGCCCGGCGAGCTGTGGCCGGAACCGGCGATGCCCATTGATGCGGCCTGGAGCAATTCTTACGAGCCAACGCCGGTGATGATGTTCCGGCTCTCTGCCGTGCGCTACAACAGCCACCGGGTTCACTATGACCGCGATTACGCCACCAAAGTGGAAGGATACGGCGGCCTGCTGGTGCCGGTCACCCTGGTGTCGTTCCACATGATGGAGCGCTGCCGGGAGAACGCCGGCGGCAAGGCGCTAAAAAGCTTCGCCTACCGCTCCGAAAAGCCCATCGTCGACACGGGACCGTATGCTGTTCACGGAAAGATGGACGGCGGCCACGCCACGCTCTGGGCCACCGGCCCCAATGGCGACCTGGCTGTCACCGGCGAGGCTGAGGTGGGGTGAGATTGCTGCCAATTTTTACTGCGTCATGCCCGAGTTGGGATCAACGCAGTTGAGGCCAATTCTCGGGTACTCATCCAACCCAAGCCCAAAGACCCCCGAGAATTGCTTCGCAACTCGGGGGCGACGAGGAGGCGGTCTAGAAAAAAACCAACGCGCGAGACTCGACACTTTCCCGGGGCCGGGCGTCCGCCGGTGAAGTCGGATCGTCAAACGCCGTATGCGCCGTGTAGGGCACGCCGGCGTCCTTGTCGCTGTCATAGACTTTGAAGATATACGTATCTTCTGGCGACATTTCCGGGATGTAATAGAACAGATGATCCGGGTGGTAGGAGATGTGATAGGTCTCCGCTGTCCGGTAGGAATAGCGACGTTCCATCGCGACGAAGCCGGAATCCGGAATGGTGCGCCCGTCCGCCAGGGCGAACGGTTCGGTCATCACCGGATGGTTGATCGGCCGCCAGGTTTGCACGATGGCAAAACGCCGCTTCAACAGCTCCTCCGCCTTTTCCTCGCCCATGATGTCTTTCAGCCGCTGGCGCGCCGAGCGGTCCGTGTAGTCGTTATGCACCGCCTTCACCGGCTGGCGGGTGCCTTTGGATTCCATCACCGCGTCATTCAGCGTGCGGAAAGTGTGATCGAAGACCACCACCTCGCGCGCGCCCATGGCGTCCTTGATAATCTGAGCGACTTCCAAGTCATAGACACGCTTCACCTCGTCCTTGTCATAGAAATCCTGCACCTTGGACGGAATGTGGGCGATGGAAAATCCGTGGGTCATCAGATCGAAGGAGTCCCGGATGGGCCTTGCGTCAAAGATACGGCACTTGCGCGCCTCGTACTTGGGCGGATTGGCTTTGTGCTCTTCTTCCGGCCAGTCCACATAGACCGCCGGGGTGGTGCCGTCATCAATGATGTAGTTAAGGTCCGTCTCAATAAAGGCCAGGTCGGCCTCTTTGGTCTGTGCTTGCGCCATCGCTTTGTCCTTATTCTCCGGCGGGGGCGTGCTGACGCTCCCCAGTTTCGTCCCGATAATAGCCCGCCTCGGCGGCCGCTTCGACCACGGTTGGGTGCCAATCGACCTTGCCCGCTTCCGGACCGCCGATCAGGGTCAATAGGGTGCCGGTCCCCTCGCCCACATACCGGAAGCCGCGATAAACCCCGATGGGCACGTTGATGGAATCAAAGGGGCGGAGCAGAATTTCCTTTTCGCCGTCTTCCGTCATCCAGATCACCACCCAGTCGCCGACTAATGGCATGAACACTTCCTCGGTCTCGTGGGAATGGAGCGCGGCGCCGTTGCCGCTTTCCGCCTGGATCATGCCCAGGTTAAAGCCGTGCGCGGGCAGCGGAATATTGGGCTGCAGTTC
>JAYQGD010000514.1:0-2461 GCA_038140415.1 Rhodospirillaceae bacterium | reverse complement strand
GCTTCGAGTTCCACTATTTCTTCATGCGCAAGTTCTGGTTCCTGTACCCGGCGAAGACGGTGATCGTTTTTCCCGGCGGCTTCGGCACCATGGACGAGCTATTCGAGGTGCTCACCCTGGACCAGACCGGCAAGCTGACCAAGCCCATCAACATCGTGCTCTACGGCAAGGACTATTGGGACCGGGTCGGCGACTTCGACACGTTCCTCGAATACGGCACCATCAGCCCTGAAGACGTGAACCTGTTCACGATTACCGACAGCGTCGATGAGGCGTTCGACGCGGTCACCACGGACTTGATGGAGAACGCGCTCAAATCACCGGGCCCGGTGCTGTAGGGGGGTGAGTAGATTCAACCACGAAGGATACAAAGGACACGAAGACGACCCGAGCCTCATCGCCCTTCGTGAACGTCGTGCTCTTCGTGGTGATTACCCACTCCCCACACCTCTCCATGCGTCGCCCCCGACCTGCGCAGCAGTTGTCGGGGGGCCATCCGGCGCATCTACTTGCTCTGCTCACGCCCATGGTCCCCCGAGACTTGGCTTCGCCAACTCGGGGGTGACGCTGTAGGGTGATAGGGCACGACGCAATTGGGATTGGGTGATAGGGTATTTAACCACGAAGGACACAAAGGACACGAAGAGGCCTCGAGTCTCATCGCCCTTCGTGAACTTCGTGCTCTTCGTGGTAAATCATATTCTGCAGCCCCCTAATGTCACTTCTTCCGCGGCACCTGCCAGGCCTCCACGCTGCCGTGACCGAGGGATTCGATGAACTTGATGGCGCGGTGGGTGGCCTCGCTATAGTCCTCCGAGGCGATAATCTCCTCCTTGGCCAGCAGACCGGATATCTCCACCCGGCAGTACCAAATCTTCAGCATGTCGTGGAACTTGGGCGCGTGGATGGTGGCGATGACCTCGGTCTCCACGTCGTCTTCGATGATGTTCATTTTGCCGACCAGCATGATCGGGGTGTCCTGAAACGCCTCCATGACGGCTCCGTCTTCTGAGCGGTTGTTGTTCTCAGCCTGTCTATGCAGGGGCCAGAGGCCCGTTTCGGACGTACCGGCGGATAATGTTTGCGATTTCTTCCCCAGAGGATAAGTAGAGGGCCGATTTTTACCGGGAAGAGAGACTGAACCATGTTGAACACGGCAATCGTCGGGCTGGGCTGGTGGGGCCGCCACATCGTCGAGACCCTGCAGGGCAGAAGCGACAAGATCAGCTTTTCCCGAGGGGTGGATGTTGATCCGGAGGCGGCGGAGCGTTTTGCCCGGGTCCACAAGCTGACCCTGTCGGACAATCTGGCGGACGCCCTGGCCGATGACGAGGTGCAGGCCGTGATCCTGGCGACGCCGCACTCCCTGCATGAAGAGCAGATCATCGCGGCCGCCGGCGCCGGTAAGCATGTGTTCTGCGAAAAGCCCCTGGCGCTGAGTAAGGCCAGCGCGGAGCGCAGTGTTGCGGCGTGCGAGGCGGCCGGCGTGGTCCTGGGCCTGGGACATGAGCGCCGGTTCGAGCCGGCCATGCTTAAAATTCGGGAACTGGTGAAGACCGGCCTCTTAGGCGAGATCATGCATGTGGAATCCGCCTTCTCTCATGACAAGCTGGCCAACATGCCCGCCGACAATTGGCGGATATCCAAGACCGAATCCCCCGGCGCGGCGATGACCGCCACCGGCATCCACGCCACCGACGCCTATGCCAATATGTTCGGCCTCGTGGACGAGGTGTTCGCCATGACCGCCACCCGCAACCCGGCCAACGCCAACGGGGATGTGTTGTCCTTTCAGGTCCGGTTCAAAAGCGGCGCCACAGGCTATTTCAGCAGCATCCTGGAAACGCCGCTCTATATGCGGTTCTGCGTCTACGGCTCCAAGGGCTGGATCGAGGCCAAGGATTTCCATCATCCGAGCGAGCCCGGCCCCACTTATGTGTATATGAGTAAGAAAGAGGGCGTGGTGGAGTCCGGCACCTACGAATGGGCGGACACGGTCAAACTGAATATCGAGGCCTGGGCGACGGCGGCGCTGGGCGGTGATCCGTATCCGTTCACCACCGAAGAAAAAATTGAAAACATCGCCATCTTCGAGGCCATCTGCCGGTCGGCGGAAACCGGCCAGCCGGTCAAGCTGGGCTAGGGTTCGTAGAATATCCCCTGCACGGGCCAAATGGTGCGTAGCATTCCGACCCGCCGCCATCCACATTCACGGTACATTTTTTAGCAGATTTCCCCCGTTTTTCACCCGCGTCAACTTTGGGTGAGGGGCGGGGAAAACCTGCTTGATTCCCCTAGCCGAGTACTCTACTGATTGTCTTCTATAAGACCTTGAGGAAACAATCCAATTACACCTTGGAATGCACCGTTTCCTTTGGGGGGATTTTTAGTTTTAGGAGGTAGTTAATGTCCGCTGGTACAGCAAATTTCGGTATTACAGGCGTTGATTGGCAGGAACGGG
>JAYQGD010000513.1:0-2462 GCA_038140415.1 Rhodospirillaceae bacterium | reverse complement strand
CCCAATTGACCAAAGCCCAGGAACCCTGGATCGGCGCCAGAGGCCGGATCGCGGTGATCATTCCGTCCACCAATATCGGCGTGGAGTATGACTGCCAGCGGATCATCCCGCCGGGGGTGACTTGGCATTTCTGCCGCTTCTTTGTGGAACAACCGGACCTTTCCAGCGACAATATGTTTCTGGCCTTCATCGACGCCATCCGCCACACCATCCCCCACGCCATGCGGGACGCCATGACCTGCGAGCCGTCGCAGATCATGATGGGCATGTCGGCGGAAACCTTCTGGGGTGGGCTTGAAGGCAATGCGGAGTTCACCGCGCGGCTGCGCGACGTTTGCGGGGACGAGATCGGCATCACCACCGGCGCCAACGCTTTGGACGCGTCCTTAAAAGCTTTCGGCGCCAAGAAAGTCTCGGCGCTCACGCCCTATCAGCCGGTCGGCGATGAACAGGTGCATCGTTTCCTGGAGGAGACCGGCTATGAAGTGCACAAGGTGGTGGGCCTCAAGTGCGATACCGCCACCTCCATCGCGCACACGCCGCCGCAGGAAGTCATCGACGTGATCCTGAACGAACTGGACGCCCCGGACGTGGACGCCATCGTTCAGGCCGGCACCAACCTGACGGGCCTGGATATCTTCCCGACCCTGGAAAAGCATCTCGGCAAGCCGGTCATCCCGATCAATGTCGCCACCATCTGGCACACGTTCCGGACCACCGGCGTTGATGACAAGTTCATCAACAAGGGCTGGCTGCTGGAGAAACATTAAATCCCATGAGTACTCAAAAGCCCGTTTTGGTCGTCGGCGCCGGGCCGGTCGGCTGCGTCACCGCCCTGATCCTGTCGAAGGCCGGCGTGCCGGTCACCATCCTGGAATCCGAAGACGATCTGATCATGGATATGCGGGGGTCCACCTTCCACCCACCGACCTTGGACATGTTGGATGATCTGGGCGTCACGCCGCAGATGATCGAACAGGGGTTGATCACGCCCATGCTGCAATACCGGGACCTGGACGATGGGCTGATCGCCGAATTCGATCACGGCATGTTGACGGACTACACCCGCCACCCCTACCGGCTGCAGTGCGAGCAGTTCAAGGTCACCCGGATCATCGTCGACATGCTGGCCGACTATCCGGACGCAAACCTGATCTTCAACGCCAAGGTGGTGGAGATAGACCAAAGCGCCGACGGCGTCACCGCCACCTACGAGACGCCTGACGGCATGCAATCCATCGAGGGCTCGTATCTGGTGGGCTGCGACGGCTCCCGGAGTACAGTGCGCAAATCTCAGGACATCACCTTCGAGGGCTTCACGTATCCGGAACACTTTGTCACCGTCAGCACATCTTTGCCTGTCGACAGCATCATTCCGGACATGGGCGGTGTCGCCTATATCTCCCACCCGGACGAATGGTGTGCGCTGATCCATGCGCCGCAGTTCTGGCGGTTTCTGTTCCCGACCTCGCTGGAGCTCAGCGACGAGGAAGTGATGAAGGACGATTACCTCAGGATGCGCATGCAGCGGGTCGCCCAAGCTGACACCGACTACCCGATCGAACACCGGACCATCTACAACGTGAACCAGCGGGTGGCGGAGACCTATCGCAAGGGCCTGGTGCTGTTGGCCGGCGACTCCGCACATGTGAATAATCCATTGGGCGGCATGGGGCTGAACGGCGGGGTCCATGACGCGGTCAATCTGGCGCCGAAGCTGATCAGCATTCTGCAGGAAGGCGGCGACGAAGCGCTGCTGGATCAATATGACCGCCAGCGCCGGCCCATCGCCGTCGAATACGTACAACAGCAAACCATCCGCAACAAAAAGATGATCGAGGAACGGGATCCGGCGGTCCGAAAGAAGACCTACGACGAGCTGCGGGCCAAGGCGGCGGACAAGGATCAGGCCATCGCGGTGATGCTGCAGACCTCGATGATCAACGCCGTGCGCAAGTCGTACGCGCTCGAATAGGCGCTAGAGGCGCGCCATCACCTCATCGGCGGTCATTAGGTCCGCATACTTCTGCGCCATATCGAACATGTTCGCATCGTGCGGGCCGATCGCCCGGTCGCCGACGCAGTCGCTGGCGACAATAGTCTTGAAATTATAGCTCATGGAGTCAATGATCGAGGCCCGGACGCAGCCCGACGTGGTGCAACCGGTGACAATCACCGTGTCCACTTGCTTAGACGTAAGCCAGCTCTGCAGGCTGGTGCCGAAGAAGGCGGAAGGCTGGGTCTTGCGGACGATGTATTCGCCTTCAATGGGTTCGAGATCATCCACCACCTGGCTAGCGGGCACGTCTTCGGTGAGGCCCCGCAAGCCCGGCGCCTTCAGGCAAAACACCCCGGCGTCGGAGCCGTCATCCGCATAAACCACGCGGGTAAAAGCGACCGGCACGTTCTTTTCCCGGCAGGCGGCCAGCAGGTGCTTCGTGTTGGCGATCGCGTCGTCGATA
>JAYQGD010000512.1:0-2464 GCA_038140415.1 Rhodospirillaceae bacterium | reverse complement strand
GTGCAAAGCTTGTTGTTAATGGTACGGCCCTCCCCCAGGCAGACGGCGCAGATGCCCCGAAATAGCGGCGTTTAGGTAGCAAATCCCCCGATCCTGTGCAAACCCCGGTTAGCGATCTTGTGATCAGAAACCGGCTGGGATTTCGGCCCCGTTTGGCCTAGACTGCGCGCAGGAATTTATGGGAGCATTGTGATGCGCCTTCTCAAAATTTTCGCTGTATTCGCCGCCGCCGTTTTTTTGAGCGCCGGGACGGCGCGGGCCGATGAAGTGGCCAAGGACTATCAGGGCAAGATCAAAAACTTCCTGACCGAGCACACGCTGCTCTACAAGGACAAGAAAGACGGCCAGAACGCCATCTATTTCGGCCGTTTCGGCACCTTCGATTGGTACTTCCCCTGCGAGACGGAGACCGGCAACTGGACGCTCTCCAAAGACAACGTCCTGCATCTGGAATACGACACGGTGACGTTCAAGCCGGTCACCTACCGCCTCACCCGGGACGGCGATCAGGTGAAGCTGTTGAACCTGGCCGACGGCTCGGAAGTGATGAGCGAGCGACAGCCGGAGAACCGACTACCCGTCGGGTGAAAAATCTATTAGCCGCGCGTGCCGCGGTTTAGCCGACTAACCACCCCCCATCCGGCCCTGTGGGCCACCTTCCCCCGCGAGGGGGGAAGGCAGCACATCCCCCAAAGCCGCTAATATAGACCCCACCTCCCCCCTTGAATTCGGACGGGGAGGCCCCACATGTTACTCACTCGGGAAAACCGACATACCGGTGAGGATGAGACATGAGCGAGACGTGGGACGGTAAAGACCGGCGGAAAAATGACCGTCGCGGTGAAGACGACCGGCGCGAAGAAGCGCGGGACGAAAGCCCGGAGCGCCGCAAGACCGACCGCCGGGTGCGCCAGCACTGCTTTAAATGCCACGCCGCCTTCGTACCGGAAACACCTCACGGCACCATCTGCCCGGACTGCCAGCGCACCGCCCTGCACTGCGCGGCATAACCCCTCCCCCTTACCCCCTCCCCTACCGCGTCGCCCCCGAGTTGGACACTACGTTAGTTGTGGCCAAGTCTCGGGGGACCATGGGCATGGGTTGCATGGTTCCCCGACAACTGCTCCGCATACCCGGAACAAGTCCGGGCACAAGGCTCGGGCATGACGCAATTAGGGAGGGCAGATGGAAGGCGAGCCCTCTCAGTGCTCTCTGTGAGCTCGGTGGTTTAAAAAATGGGTACGCGGATCACTACGCGGGTCAAGCCCGCGCAGGTCCGCGCATGACGATAAAGGAGATAGCTCCCCCTACTGCTCCATCCATTTGACGATACCCGCCACGCCGTCGACGGCGACTTGGGAGCCGTCGGGGATGGTCTGGGTCGCGTCCTGCACGCCCAAAACCATGGGGATGCCCCGTTCCCGGGCCAGGGAGGCCAGGTGCGAGGTGGAACCGCCGAGCTCCGCCACCACGCCCGAGACCATGGGCAGGATTTGGCTGAGAGACGGGCCGGCCACATGGGTCACCAGGATATCGCCCGGCGCCACGCGGCTGATCTCGCATTCGCAGTTGATCACACAGGCGCGTCCGGAGCCCCAGCCGATGCCGGCGGGATGGCCGCGCAAGCCGGGCCGGTTGGACCAGCGTTCCGGCATATTGTCTTCCTGCTCCATCTGCAGCGGGCGGACCTGCAGCATCTTGAAGCCCTTCTTGTCGCGGGCCCATTCGATCTCCGCCTGCATGCCGATCATGGCCTCGGCCTTTTTCATATAGCCGTAAAGCTCCAGCACCTGTTCGTCGTTGAGGCAGCGCTCCCCGACCAATGCCTTGTCCACCTTGGCGGAGGGCTGGGCGTCGTGCAGGTGGCAGCCGACCTTGTGGGTCTTGCGGCCCATATCCACATGGGTGATCTCGCCGGCGGCGTTAAATTCATAGCGGTCCGGCACCACTTCGCCCTGGGCGATGGCTTCGCCGAGGCCCCAGGTCGCGCTGAGGATGGAGCCGCCATTGGCGGTAACGCTTAAGCCCCCGCCGGAGCTTTCGGCGTCGATCAGCGGCTGCACCAACAGCGACATGGCTGTGTCCGACGGATCAATGCTGTTGGCCGCCATATAACGGAGCGCGCGGACGGACCAAAGCGCCGCCCAACAGGCGCGGACCGCCGTGATAAATTCGTTTTCGTCGGCCAACCCTAAGAAACTTTCAAACTGGCCGGCAAAGCTGGAGCCTTCCCGATCTTCGACCAACGCGCTGGAGCGGACCACCAGGGGCGTGTCGGAGCGGTCGGCCAGTTCCTGGCGGGCGGCCAGCAACGGTTCTTTCACCTCGTCGATCATGTCGCGGTCGAACATGCGGAGCCGAATTTCGTTGGTCAGAAGCCGCGCCTCGTGCAGATCGGACTCGGGCAGCTTGGCGATCAGCTCGCGCAGGCCGTTGGCCTGAAGCTGCAGCCGGTAGGCTTCGG
>JAYQGD010000511.1:0-2464 GCA_038140415.1 Rhodospirillaceae bacterium | reverse complement strand
GAACATCACCGTCGATGTGCCGATCATCGGCGACGCCGGCAGCGTGCTGCAGGATATTCTTGATCTGTGGAATGAGAAGAAGCCGCAAGTCGATAAGCCGGCGCTTGAAGCCTGGTGGAAGCAGATCGACGAATGGCGCGGCGTGGATTGTCTGGGCTTCGAACAGGGCCCGGAAATCATCAAGCCGCAGCACGCGCTGGTACGCCTGCAGGAAATCCTGCGCGGCCGGGATTATTATGTCACCACTGACGTGGGCCAGCACCAGATGTGGTCGGCGCAGTATCTGCTGTTTGACGAGCCGAACCGGTGGATGACCTCCGGCGGGCTCGGCACCATGGGCTACGGCGTGCCGGCGGCCATGGGCGTGCAGGTCGCGCATCCTGACTCCGACGTGGTCTGCGTGACCAGCGAAGGCTCGCTTATGATGAACATCCAGGAGATGAACACCATCGCCAAGAACAAGCTGCCGGTGAAAATTCTCAATCTGAATAACCAGATTTTGGGCATGATCCGCCAGTGGCAGGAACTGTTCCATGACAATCATGAATCCGAGTGTGATCTGTCGGGCGGTCCGGACTTCATCATGCTGGCGGAAGCGTTCGGCTTTACGGCCATCAGCGCCACCAAGCCCGATGAGGTTGATGACGCCATTGCCGAGATGCTGAATACGGACGGTCCGGTGTTCCTCAATATGGCGGTCGCCCGGGACGAGAACGTGTTCCCGATGATCCCGGCCGGCGCGCCTCATAACGAGATTGTTCTGGGCCCGAACCAGCAGATGAACGTGAAGGACGACAAGGCCAATGTGATGGCCTGATTGCGGCCCTGAACGGACTTCAGAGAAAAATAGAAAGATGTGAATGGCCGCCCTCGGGCGAGGGCGGCGGAGAAGTGGAGAAGATGGCGGAAGACGAGAAAAAAGAGCTCATCACCACTACCTTTTCGGTGATGGTGGATAACGAAGCCGGGGTGCTGCACCGGATCGTCGGCCTGTTCTCGGGCCGGGGCTACAATATCGAGAGTCTGACCGTGTCCGAGGTCGATAAGACCGAGCGCCGGTCCAAGATCACCATTGTGACCAAGGGCACCCAGCAGATCATCGATCAAATCCGCGCTCAGCTTGAACGGCTGGTGCCTGTGCACCGGGTGTCCAACCTGACCGAGGACGGCCGCTCCGTTCAGCGGGAGCTCGGCCTGATCAAGGTCAACTGCACCGATGACGACCGGGTTGAATCTATGAAGATAGCTGATAAATACTCGGCCACAGTCGTGGACAGCACGCCGGAATCCTTCGTGTTCGAAGTGGTCGGCAGTGCGCAAACAGTCGATAAATTCATCGATCTCATGAAGCCCTTCGGGCTGGTCGATGTGTCGCGGACCGGCATCGTCGCCATCGCCCGCGGCGGAGAGGAAATGTAATTTTTGATCAAGGCCCTCGTTGGTGCGGGGGCAGGGGAGAAGGAAGGAAAGATCGCCATGCGAGTTTTTTATGACAGAGACGCCGACGTCAATCTGATCAAGACAAAGAAGGTTGCCATTGTCGGCTACGGCAGCCAGGGCCACGCTCATGCGCTGAACCTGCGGGACAGCGGTGTGACCGAGATTGCGGTTGCGCTCCGCCAAGGGTCCGGCAGCATCGCCAAGGCCGAAGCCGAGGGCTTGAAGGTCATGACCCCGGCGGAAGCCGCCGGTTGGGCCGACGTGCTGATGATCCTGGCACCGGATGAAATCCAGGCCGATCTCTATAACGACGAAATTCACGCCAACCTGAAGGACGGGGCGGCCATCGCGTTTGCCCACGGCCTGTCGGTTCACTTTGGTCTGATTGTGCCGCCGGAAGGCGTGGACGTATTCATGATCGCGCCGAAGGGTCCGGGTCACACGGTCCGCTCCGAGTTTGCGCGCGGCGCCGGTGTGCCGTGTCTGGTCGCGGTCGCGCAGGACGCCAGTGGCGGCGCCTTGGATGTTGCCCTTTCTTACGGCAGCGCCATCGGCGGCGGCCGATCCGGCATCATCGAGACGACGTTTAAAGAAGAATGCGAAACCGATCTGTTCGGCGAGCAGACGGTGCTCTGCGGCGGCCTGACCTCGCTGATCACGGCGAGCTGGGAAACTCTGGTCGAAGCCGGCTACGCGCCGGAGATGGCTTATTTCGAGTGCCTGCACGAAGTGAAGCTGATCGTCGATCTGATGTATGAAGGCGGTATCGCCAACATGCGCTATTCGATCTCCAACACGGCGGAATATGGCGACTACACCAGCGGCCCGCGCGTTATTGACCCGAGTGTCAAGGCGCGGATGAAAGAGGTTCTGGAAGACATTCAATCCGGCAAGTTCGTTCAGGACTGGATGATGGAGAACAAGGTCGGCGCCCCGCGCTTCAAGGCCATGCGCCGCCGCGCCGCCGAGCACGACATCGAAAAGGTCGGACAGAAGCTCCGCGACATGATGCCGTGGATCGGCG
>JAYQGD010000510.1:0-2465 GCA_038140415.1 Rhodospirillaceae bacterium | reverse complement strand
TGTTCAGGTGGCATTTGCGCATCATGATGCAGCCGGACGCGATCAGCGACGCCGTGGCGATACCGTATTCGTCCGCGCCCAGAAGTGCCGCGATGGCTACGTCCCGGCCGGTGCGAATGCCGCCGTCGGTCTGCACGCAAATGCGGCCCCGCAGCTTGTTCATGACCAGGGTCTGATGAGTCTCGGCCAAGCCGATTTCCCAAGGGGCGCCGGCATGCATGATCGAGGTGATGGGGCTCGCGCCCGTGCCGCCGTCCGCGCCGGAAATCAGGACGTGATCCGCGTGCGCCTTGGAGACGCCGGCGGCGATGGTGCCGACACCGACGATGGAGACCAGTTTGACGCTGATCCGCGCTTTCGGATTGACGTTCTTCAGATCGTGGATGAGCTGCGCCAGATCTTCAATGGAATAGATGTCATGGTGCGGTGGCGGCGAAATCAGGCCGACCCCGGGGGTGGAGTGCCGCACCCGTGCAATGATCTCGTCGACCTTGTGGCCGGGCAACTGACCGCCCTCGCCGGGCTTCGCGCCCTGCGCCATCTTGATCTGAATTTCATCCGCGTTGCGCAGATACTCCGTGGTCACACCAAAGCGGCCCGACGCCACCTGCTTGATGGCCGAGCGCATGGAATCCCCGTTGGCCAGGGTTTCATAACGTTCGGGCTGTTCACCGCCCTCACCGGTGTTCGACTTGCCGCCGATCCGGTTCATGGCGATGGCCAGGTTGGTGTGCGCTTCGAAAGAAATGGAGCCGAAGGACATGGCGCCGGTGACGAAGCGTTTGACGATCTCGGCCGCCGGTTCGACTTCCTCGAGGGGAACGCCGTCGCCGTCGAACTTGAACTCGAACAGGCCACGCAGGTTCTTCAGTTTGACCGATTGGTCGTTCATCTGTTTGGCGTAGTCGTTGTAGATGTCCTGAGAGTTCATCCGCGCCGAATGCTGCAGCTTGGAGATGGTGTCAGGATTCCACATATGCTCTTCGCCGCGAAGCCGGAAGGCCAGCTCGCCACCCACATCCAAATCGTCCTCGATTGTCGGATCGTTGCTGTAGGCGCGGGTATGCCGGTCCACGGTTTCCTTGGCGATCTCCGCCAACCCGATGCCCTCAATGGCCGATGCGGTCTTGGTGAAATAGGCCTCAATGAACTCGCTCGAAAGCCCGATGGCGTCGAAAATCTGCGCGCCGCAATAGGACTGATAGGTCGAAATGCCCATCTTCGACATGACCTTGAGCATGCCTTTGTCGACCGCCTTGATGAAGCGCTTGTAGGCCTCTTTGAGGCTGACGTCCTTGGGCAGTTCGTCTTTGATGTCGGTGATGGTGTCGAAGGCCAGATACGGGTTCACGGCTTCCGCGCCGTATCCCGCCAGCAGGCAGAAATCATGCACCTGACGCGCCTCGCCGGTTTCCACAACCAGACCGGATTCGGTCCGTAGACCGGCCCGGATCAGATGATGATGCACGGCGCCGGTCGCCAGTAGGGCCGGGATCGCCACATGTTCGGCGTCCACGTTGCGGTCGGAAATAATCAGAATGTTGTGACCGTATTCGACCGCCTTTTGCGCTTCGGCGCAGAGGCGGGTCAGCGCACCCTCCATACCTTCCGGGCCTTCCTTGACCGGATAGCACATATCCAGAGTTATGGAGCGGAAGGATTCGATCCGGCTGTCAATGTGGCGGATTTTTTCCAGGTCCTCGTTGGACAGAATCGGCTGGTTCACCTCCAGGCGCATATAGCTGCCCCCGGAATCCAAGTCGAGCAGGTTCGGGCGCGGCCCGATAAGCGAGACCAGCGACATCACCAGTTCCTCGCGGATCGGATCAATCGGCGGGTTGGTCACCTGGGCAAAAGCCTGTTTGAAATAATCGTACAGCAGCTTCGGCCGGTCGGAGAGCACGGCATGGGGGATATCCCGCCCCATTGAGCCGACCGGATCCTGTCCGCTGATGGCCATCGGGGTCAGGAAGAACTTAACATCCTCCTGGGTGTAGCCGAACGCCTGCTGGCGGTCCAACAGGGCCTGATGATCCGGCGCCACCGGCTCTTTTTCGGCCGGCAGGTCTTCCAATTTGATCTGGGTCTTATTCAGCCAAGTTTGATAAGGGTGGGCCTTTGCCAAATCGGCTTTCAGCTCGGCATCGTCAATAATCCGGCCTTCTTCCAGATCGATCAGGAACATCTTACCCGGCTGCAGCCGCCACTTCTGGACAACTTTTTCGTCGGCGATGGACAAAACGCCCACCTCGGAGCCCATGACCACCAAATCATCCTCAGTGACCACATACCGAGCCGGACGGAGACCATTGCGGTCCAGGGTCGCGCCGATTTGCTTGCCGTCGGTGAAGGCGACAGCCGCCGGGCCGTCCCAGGGTTCCATCAGCGCAGCGTGGTATTGCTAAAAGGCGGGGAGCTCGTCATCCTGAACCGGGGTGTCGTTCCCGCGGTCGGGGATCAGCAAG
>JAYQGD010000509.1:0-2466 GCA_038140415.1 Rhodospirillaceae bacterium | reverse complement strand
GAGGCGCGGACGTTCACCGCCATCACCCGGTCGAACACGTCGTCGTCATAGTCGATGATGGGTTTGATCTCGCCGCTCGCGCCGGCGTTGGAGAAAATCACATCAATGCCGCCCCAGGCGTCATGGGCGGCTTTCAGGTAAGCCTTGGCTTGCTCCGTGTCGGAGACGTCCGCCGCGCATGTCTTCACGTCATCGCCGAAGGCTGAAAGCGTACCGGCGGCCTTGGCTAAGTGATCCTCGTTGAGGTCGACCAGCAGGACCTTACCGCCTTCTTCCAAAAAGCGCTTGGCGCTCGCCAGGCCGATACTGCCTGCCCCGCCGGTCACCACGCACACTTTTCCATCCATGCAGCCCATGACGTTCTCCCTAAATTTAAATGATTAGCTGTCCGGTTTCAGATGGGGGCTGGTGCTTTGGTCCGCGCCCTCGTTCAACCGTTCCACATGATTGCCCATGGCCGCCAGCGCGGCGTCCACGTCGCGGGCCAGGACGGCATCAAGAATAAGTTTATGATCGTTCTGAATGCGCGGCACGATAAAGGCGTCCGAGCGGTAAATCCGCCGGTAGCGGTCCCCTTGGTCATAAAGCTGGCGCAGCATCTTGCCGGCCCAAGTGGAGCCGGCGCCGCTCATCAGGGCTTCATGGAACTCCCGGTGGCGTTCTTCCCATTCTTCCCAGGGATTGAGGCCTTCGGCCAATCCCCGTTCCTCGACCTTGGTCATGCGGTGATAGGCGGCGATGACGTTCGCTTCCCATTGTTCGTCGCCGTTCAAGATGGCTTCTCTAAGCGTGTTGCATTCGATGAGCTTACGCTGGGCGACGATGTCGCGGAGATCGTCATAGGTGACAACCGGCACGCGGAAGCCCCGGTTCAATTCGCTGACCACCAATCCTTCGGCGGCTAGGCGGGAGAGGGCTTCGCGGATTGGGCTGGAGCCCATGCCGAGCTGCTTCTTGAGATGTTCCACCCGCAGCGGCGATTCCGGTTCCAGGATGCCCGACATAATATCGTGGCGAAGCTAACGGTAGGCGCGCTCCGTCAACGATTCCGATTTTGCTACGAGTTGATCCAAATCCCTGGCTCCTGTTTTCTTCTTTATATCTTATCCAGCCCAACCGCAGATTTAAAGTAACGATAAAGCGATAAATTATCGATAATTTGTCATTAAGTCGATAAAGACGATCAGGTAGCTTCTGCGTTCCATTTATTTTCTTTACAGGGAGCCTCTCATGAAAAAAGGGTTTTCGATCGCCGCTGCGGCCGCTGTTGTCGCTGCCGGTGCTCTTTCCGTCTCCTCGGTTGCGAATGCCGCCGATGTTACACTGCGTCTGCATACTTTTGTTCCGCCGGTAGCCAACCCGGTTAAGACCTTCTTGAAGCCTTGGGCCGAGAAGATCGGCAAGGATTCCGGTGGCCGTATCGAAGTCAAAACGTTCTGGGCCATGCAATTGGGCGGCAAGCCGACCCAGCTTCTGGATCAGATTCGCGAAGGCGTGGCCGACGTGACTTGGGTTCTGCCGGGTTTTACCGCCGGCCGAATGCCGAAGGTGGAAACCTTTGAACTGCCGTTCGTTCACAAGGACGCGCTGTCGTCCACCCTGGCGCTTCAGGATTTCCAGGATAAGCATCTGGGCGACGAACTGAAGGACTATAAGCCTCTAATGGTTCACGCCCACGACGGCGAGCTTCTGATGACCCGTAAGCCGATCACCAAGATGGAAGACATCAAGGGCCGCAAGCTGCGGGCCGCCACCCGGACGGGTGTCTGGCTGCTGCAGGCTTTGGGCGCGGACGCGGTTCAGTCCCCGCTCGGCCGGATCCCGCCGATGCTGGCCAAGGGTACGATCACCGGCGTGATGCTGCCGTATGAAATTGCTCCGGCCGTGAAAATGCACGAGCTGGTTAGCTACTTCACGGAACTGTCCGGACCGCAGCCCCGTCTGGGCACGGCGGTGTTCACCTTCCTGATGAACAAGGCCAAATATGACGGTCTGCCGGCTGATCTGAAAAAGGTCATCGACGCCAACTCGGGCCGCAATATTGCCCGCTCCGTCGGTGAAAACTGGCGCGCGATTGAAGCGCCGGGCCTCAAGGTCATGCAATCCAAGAAGAAGAACCAGTTCTCCAAGCTGAACCTTGAAGAAACCAACAAAATCCGGGAAGCGACCAAGGTCGTCTTCACCCGGTTCGTCGATGAAATGAAGTCGCTCGGCCATGACGGTCAGCAGATGATCGACGATGCGAACGCGATGATTGCCAAATACGCCAAATGGCGGGTTAAATTACTCATTGTTTGGGAGGTAACTTCGTGAGCGAAGGACTAGCACAAGACGCCCGGCCCACCGACAAGGTGGGCCGTGTTCTTTATTGGTTATCGGAACTTCTTGCGCTGTTGGGCGGTTTCGTGGTCGCCATCATGGCGATCACCATCACCGTCAACGTCACCGGCCGGGCAACCAATATTT
>JAYQGD010000508.1:0-2473 GCA_038140415.1 Rhodospirillaceae bacterium | reverse complement strand
AGGAGCAATACTGGCATTGGCAGCCGGTTCAACCTGGGCCGGCGCGGGTTCCGAGGCAGGTGTGGGGGTGGGAGCATCGGCTGGCGCGGCAGCCATTTCGACCGGTTGCGGCGCCGGCGATATTTGCGGTTCTGCAGGTTGAGAAACCTCAGCCGTTTCCGGCTGTTGGGCAGGTCGGCTGGCAGGCAGGCTGGCGTTCGGTTCGGCAGGTTGTTCGACCACCTGTTCTTGTGCCGGCTCAACAGTGGTTTCGGGCGCTGTTTCAGCCGACGGCGTTTCCACACTGGCTGCCGGGGCCGGCTCGGATTTCATTTCGGGTTCGGGCGCGGGCTCCGTGGACGGCGCAGGGTCCAACTGACGGTTGGCCTCGGCGGCAATCGCAGAACTGGCTTCCACCAGGGAGCCGCGTGATTCCGACGACGCAACCTTGTTTTCCTGGGCTTTCATATTTGCCGGCACCGGCGGAACAGCCTCGGTCACCATCGCGTCCCGGGTCGAGGCAAAATACCAGCCGCCATACCCAACGGCGGCAATCAGCAAGCCGATCATGACAATCGCGCCGCCGGGAATACCGTGTTCCGGGACAGCCGTCGGGAAGGTCAAATCCTGACGCTTCTTGGGACGGGTTTTATCGTCCTTAAAGCGGCGGACAATTTCCTCGCTGTTCAGGCCCAAATAGTCGGCATAGCTTTTCAGGAAGCCGATGACATACGTGGTGCCGGGCAGATCATCGAACCTGCCGTCTTCGATGGCTTCCAGATAGACCATCCGAATGCGGAGCGCATCGGCCACATAGCGCAAATCTTCACCGCGGCGGGTTCTGGAGGCGCGCAGCAAGGCGCCCAGGCCGGCGGCGCCGTTGTCCTGGTCAAATTCCATCGAAGGATGTAAGTCCGTTTTCATCGATCTCCACAAAATATGTGTGCAATACGACTCAAAACACGCCGTAACACACCCAAACTAATTCATTTAATCGACGGGGGTTTCGACAAACTGAATTTTCCAAAGGGAATCAAATAGTTCCCCACACACGTCAATGTACAGCTAAACGGAAAATTTCTCAAGAATCATTTATGAATCAAGGCGCACGGCGCAATTTTTAAATCATTACACCATGATCCACGGCGAATTCCCGCAATTTCTCGCGTAAACTGTGTTCCGCAAGTCCCTCCAGGCCGTGCAGATACTGGCTCAGGTCATTTACGGAAAGGCTTCTAATCATTGCCTTTACCGGTCCGATCGACGAGGGAGTCATGGACAGCCGGCGGAATCCCAGGCCGACAAGGACCATGGCGTCCAGGGGCCGGCCGGCCATTTCACCGCACAAGCTGACGGTTTTGCCGGCCGCATCACAAGTCTCGACAAGATGCCGGAGCATGGCCAGAACCGGCGGCGCCAGCGTGTCATAGCGGTCGGCCAGTTTCGGGCTGCCGCGGTCGCTGGCGAACAGGAATTGAAACAAATCGTTGCTGCCGACAGAGACAAAATCGACCCGGCTTAACAGCGCCGGC
This sequence comes from Rhodospirillaceae bacterium, assembly GCA_038140415.1. GTDB lineage: Bacteria > Pseudomonadota > Alphaproteobacteria > Rhodospirillales > UBA2165 > JAYPHU01. Next base: position 962 of record JAYQGD010000508.1, on the reverse strand, counting down.
AGTTGATACAGTAACGCCGGCACCTCCAGCATGCTGCCCACCCGGATTTGCGCGGGAAGGGTCTGTCCTTTGCCGCCCGCCCGCTCAAGCTCCTGATCCAGCAGCTTGCGCGCCCGGTCAAATTCGGGAATTTCGGAGATCATCGGAAACATGACCGACAGGTCCCGCCCGGCAGCAGCGCGGATCATCGCCCGGAGCTGGTCTTTCATCAAACCGGGCCGGTCGAGCGCGATGCGGATCGCGCGCCAGCCCATGGCAGGGTTTTCCTCCCGGCCATTGTCCCAATAGGGTAGGCCCTTATCGCCGCCGATATCCAGAGTCCGGAAAATCACCGGCTTGCCGTCTGCGCCGTCCAAAATCTGTCCGTAAATTTCCGTCTGCCGGTCCACATCCGGGAAGCTGGTGCTATCCATGAACGGAATCTCCGTCCGATAGAGACCGATGCCGTCAGCGCCAGTTGCCGCCAGTTGGGAGACATCGATGACAAGCCCAGCGTTCATATCGAGATTGACATGTACGCCGTCCTTCGTTTCCGCCGGTACGTCGCGCAGGGAGGCATAGGCGGCGATCCGCTGAGCGCGGGCGCTGATCATGTCGGAATAGGAGTCCAGGACCTCTTCCGAAGGCCGGATGAAGACCTGGGCGTTGTCCCCATCGACAACAATAGGGTCAAGATTCTCAACCTTATCGAGCGCATCCTCGGCCCTACCCACGACGGGAATATCGAGGGCCCGTGCGACGATGGCGACATGAGTGGTGACGGAGCCGCCTTCCAAAACCAGCCCCTGCAACTTGCTCCGGTCGTAATCCAGCAGCTCAGCCGGCCCCATTTCCCGCGCGATCAGGATCATGTCGTCGGGCTGAGACTCCAGATCGTCTCCTGTCGATCTGCCGACCAGATGATGCAGCAATCGCCTGGCAAGGTCGTTGAAATCGTGCAGCCGTTCCCGGAGGTAGGGGTC
>JAYQGD010000507.1:0-2475 GCA_038140415.1 Rhodospirillaceae bacterium | reverse complement strand
TGTCGCCCATGGCCCTACAATTACCGGACTTCGCCGGGGAGAGTACTTCGGAAAAGCGGCAACGTTTGTCCGAAGAGCTTAAGAAAGCCAAGCAGGACGCGGTGATCCTGACCGCGCCCGACTCCATTGCCTGGATCGCCAATATCAGGGGCGGCGACGTGCCCTACACGCCGTTCTGCCTGATGTTCGCCATCTTGCATGCCGGCGGCGGCCTGGACCTGTTTGTTGATCCGCGCAAGGCGACGGCCTCAGTCAGGAACGCCTTGGACGGTGGGATAACCATTTCCACGCCGGACACATTCGAGACCGCCCTGCGGGCATTGGGCACGGCAAAGGCCACGGTGCGCCTGGATATGTCGAGCGCCGCCCATGCCATCCACCACATCCTGGAAAACAGCGGCGCAGCTATTGCCAGGGGCGACGACCCCTGCGCCAAACCCAAAGCTCGCAAGAACGAGACCGAACTCAACGGCATTCGCGGCGCCCATATCCGCGACGGCGCGGCATTGAGCCGGTTCCTGTGCTGGCTGGACCGGGAAGCCCCCAAGGGCGGTGTGACCGAAATCTCGGCGGCCGATCAGTTGGAAGCCTTCCGCCGGGAAGGCGACCATATTCGCGGGCTGAGTTTTCCCACCATCTCAGGCGCAGGGTCCAACGGCGCGATTGTGCATTACCGGGTGAGCGAGGACTCGAATCGCGCTTTGGAAACAGGATCGCTCTATCTGGTGGATTCCGGCGCGCAGTATCTGGACGGGACCACGGACGTCACCCGCACCATCGCCATCGGCGAACCGACAGCGGAAATGCGAGACCGGTTTACCCGGGTTCTGAAGGGACACATTGCCCTGGCCACCGCCGTTTTCCCCAAGGGCACCAGTGGCGTGCAACTGGATGTCCTGGCCCGCGCGGCCCTGTGGCAGGCGGGCGTCGACTATGAACACGGAACCGGACACGGTGTTGGGGCCTATTTGGGCGTTCACGAGGGCCCGCAGCGCATTTCCAAAATGCCGAGCATGGTCGCTCTGGAGCCGGGCATGGTGATCTCCAACGAGCCTGGCTACTACAAAACGGATGCTTTCGGCATCCGCATCGAGAATCTCGTCGCAGTGATTGAGGCTGATCCCGTCGAAAATGGCGAAAAAGACATGCTGGCCTTTGAGACCCTCACCCAGGCGCCCATCGATGTGCGCGTGGTGGATAAATCCCTGTTAACGGCGGCCGAAACCACCTGGCTGAACGGTTATCATCAGCGAGTCCGGGAGACACTGATACCCCTGGTTGATGACGAGACCGCCGATTGGCTCTCCGGGGCCACGAAACCGATCTGACCGCCAATTATGGGTTGTTTCAAAAATAAAATTTTGTGCCTTGAACCCTGTTGAAATCCCGGCGTCCGTCCCCACTTACAATTAATATTTGTATCGAAAACCATAAGTTGGGTCGGCGAATTAATGCCGGCCGCAGGAACCGGATGATCCCAATGAGATCCGGACGGGCAGAGGAACGAGAATGACGACACCCCCGCGGAGACTGTTCAGCGCCGAACTGCGTATGCTGAAAGAACGGGGTGTGGACACCGATCTAACCACGAGCAATGCCCAAATGCCGATGCCCATGCAAGGGATCGGCGCGTCCGAGGGCGTCAGCAACAAGGAAATCCTGGCCGCCATCAACGAAATGAAGGCCATGCTGGCGCCGGAGCCCGAGGAAGGCGACGCTGCGCCGGCGGACGCTATCCCGGAAGACCTGGCCGCCGAGCTGGAGAAAGCGGAAACCCTGAAAATGGAAATCATGGCTTTGTCGGATTCCATTCAGGAAACCAAAGCCGAGCTTAGCGCGATGCGCTCCGGCAACCGAAGCGCCGCGAAATTCATGTCCGCCACCACGGAACCGGATGCCGTGGTCGAGGCGACGGAAGGGGCGACCCACACGATCCTGGAAGCAACCGAACGGATCGATCAGCTGGCGGAACAGTTGCAGCTGCATGCGTCGACACCGGATGACCGGGCCGCCGCGGATGAAATTTTGGAATGTACGATCAAGGTTCTGGAAGCGTGCAACTTCCAGGACATTACCGGGCAACGGATCACGAAGGTCGTTGGCGCCCTCTTGTTTGTGGAAGAGCGGGTCAACGCCATGGTCGACATCTGGGGGGCAGATGAAATCGACCGGACGGATTCGTCGGTGGCCGATGAAAGCGATTCCGATAAGGATTTGCTCAACGGTCCGGCCCTGGCGGACGAAGGCATCAGCCAGGACGATATCGACGCCCTTTTCGATTAACCCTTAACCCGGCCCGGAATTGGGAGATTTCCGCGCCAACAAAACAGCTAGAAGAGTTGGAAGTCAGAAATGCCCCAGAAAAAACCCGACCCGGAAACCATTCCGAATACCGTCCCTCTCTCCCCTGAAAAGCGGAAAATCGTCCTTGCCGGCACGAAGTTCCTGATCGCGCGCCTGAAAAAGGCGGGCAAG
>JAYQGD010000506.1:0-2475 GCA_038140415.1 Rhodospirillaceae bacterium | reverse complement strand
ATGTCTTCGGGACCGACAACACCCCCCGCCGCCGGCGACGCGGACGACGTTCCCTTCTGGAAACGGAAGTCCCTGACGGACATGTCCCTGGACGAGTGGGAATCCCTCTGCGACGGCTGCGCGCGCTGTTGCCTGCACAAATTGGAAGAAGAAGACACCGGCGAGGTCTATTACACCGAGGTCGCCTGTTCGCTCCTGGATATCGGGAGCTGCCACTGCAAGGATTATGTAAACCGCACCCTGTTGATCAGCGACTGCGTGGAACTGACGGCCACCAATCTCAGCGGGCTCAAATGGCTGCCGCCCAGTTGCGCTTACCGGCTGCTCTATGAAGGCAAGGATTTGTACTGGTGGCATCCGTTGGTGTCCGGCGATCCCGACACGGTGCATCAGGCCGGTATATCGGTGCGCGGGCGCGCCGTCGCCGAGGAAGACACAAACGATATCGAAGACCATATCGTCGACTGGCCCGACCAGATACCCGACACCCCCAAGCCGGAGGGATGAGCGCCCGGTGACCGAACAGATCAAACGTCTGGATATCAAAGGCCGGGTCATCCCGGTCCGGCTGCGCCGCAACAACAAGGCGCGGCGGATCATCCTGCGGGTGGATCAGGACATCGACGGCGCAGTATTGACCCTTCCCCGCCGGGCGGCGGAAGCCGAGGCCCTGGCGCTGCTGGAAGAACAATCCGCGTGGCTTCTGGACCGCCTCGACGGAATGCCGCCCCGGGTGCCGTTTACCGACGGCGCCGTCATTCCCATTCTGGGCGATGATCACGTGATCCGGCACGCCCCCGATCTCCGTGGCGGCGTGGTCCGGGAGACAGGCGACATTAAAGTCTCCGGCCGGATGGAACATCTGCCCCGCCGGGTGCGGGATTGGGTGCGCAAAGAGGCACGCGCCGCCATTGAGCCGGTCGCCGAGGCTTTCGCCCGCCGGCTTAATCTGAAGTTCGCAAAGATTTCCGTACGCGACACCAGGTCCCGCTGGGGAAGCTGTGCGGCCTCCGGCAACTTGTCTTTCAGTTGGCGGCTGGTGATGGCGCCCCAATGGGTGCTGGACTATGTGGTGGCCCATGAAGTGTCCCATCTGGCCCACATGAATCACGGCCCGGCCTTTTGGCGCACGGTGGCGAGCCTTGATGTGGAGACTGACCGGGCCCGCGAATGGCTCAACCGGGAAAGCGCCCGGCTCCATCGGATCGGCTCTTAATCAGCGGCGCAAGCTTCGGATAGCGCGGCTTCTATGGGATGATCTAAAGTATACCCATGAACAAGATTAGCACCCCACGCCAATCCCCGCACGCCGACACGGTCCGCCGCGTCTGCGAGATCATCGATGCGGCGGAAGACGGCGCGCCCACCCTGGCCGAGCTCGGCCGGGCGGTGGACTTGAGCCCCTATCATCTGCAACGCATCTTCAAGAAGGCCACCGGCATGTCGCCCAGGGACTACGCCGACTCCCGGCGGGAAACCCGGCTGAAGGAACAGCTCCGCAAAGGATCGAACGTCACCGACGCGATGTATGAAGCCGGCTTCAGCGGCCCCAGCCGGCTCTATGAAAACGCCAAGTCCCGGCTGGGCATGACGCCCGCCAGTTTCGGCAAGGGCGGCAAGGGCGCGGTGATTTCCTACGGGTTCGGCCACTGCAGCATCGGGCAGATCATCGTCGCCGCCACCGATCACGGGATTTGCTTTGTCGGCTTCGGCGAGTCGGAACCGGACCTGATCGGCGAGTTGGCGTCAGACTATCCGGCGGCGGAACTTCGGGCAGACGCAGACGCGGTTTCGGCACTGATCGATGTCGTTGCCGCGTTGACCGATCACGGCACGGCACCGGCGATTGACGTTGCATTGGATGTTCAGGCCACGGCGTTTCAACGGCTGGTCTGGGACACGCTGCAGTCGATCCCTGCCGGGCGGACCATGACCTACGGCGAAATCGCCGACGCAATCGGCAAACCCAAGGCGGCCCGCGCCGTCGGCCGGGCCTGCGCCACCAATCCCGTATCCATGGTTATCCCGTGCCACCGGGCGGTAGGCTCAACCGGCGCGTTGACCGGTTATCGTTGGGGCACGGCACGAAAAAGCGCCCTGCTCCGCGCGGAGCAAGGGCGCTCTTCGTAAACTCGATTACGGGTTATTTGTCTTTGGAAACGTGATCCACACCCGCGCCGGCGGCAATCGCGCCACCGCAAACCAGCAGAGCCGGCGGGAAAAAGGCAATGGCGACACCGCAGGCGGCTACGCCGGTGCTGACACCGGGGTTTTCCTTTACCGTCTCGACGGATTTATCCACGGCATTTTCGACCATGCCTTTGTCATTCATTTCCTTTTTGGCGTGGCTCGCCGCAAAACCCTGGGAAACGAAGCTCATCATCGCAAGGGCGGCAACCGTCATCGTAAGAAAGCGCATATTCATCTCTCCGAAGTCACTAAAAATGTTTAACCTAGAACGCCTGGGACCAGTAT
>JAYQGD010000505.1:0-2492 GCA_038140415.1 Rhodospirillaceae bacterium | reverse complement strand
GGCCCCGGACGGTGGAAAGCGCGGCCGAAGCCCATGAGCCGCACCGCATTGCCTATTACCTGCAGGAGCTGGCAGGCGCGTTTCATGCCTTGTGGACCAAGGGCGCGCGGGAAGATACCAGCTTGCGGTTCATTACCGAATCGGACAAGGATTTGACCATGGCCAGATTGGCTTTGGTCAGCGCCCTCGCCACGGTGATCGCCTCCGGGCTAACCGTGATTGGCGTGCAACCTGCCGAGGAGTTGAGATCTTGAGCCCCGCAGACCCGCCGCTACGGCCGCCGGGTCCAGAACAACCGATTGGACCGGCTGGCGATGAGGTTCCCTTGGGCGATATTCCCGAGCTGGACCAAGGCGAGCTGCGCGCGGACACCCTTGAATTCGAACCGGTTAACCGGCGGGCGCCGAAGAAACCCAAACGCTGGCGTTTACCTGTTTTGATCCTGGTCATTGCGGGTGCGGGGTACGGCGCTTGGGAAATTTGGGGTCAGGAACTGACCGGACCCGCGCCCGAGGAAATTCCGCTGGTCAAGGCGCCGGAAGGCCCCATTAAAGTCCGCCCCGACACGCCGGGCGGGATTGATATTCCGAACCGGGACAAGCTTGTTTATGACCGGCTGGAAAAAGACCCGCCGGAACGTCAGGCGGAAAATCTGCTGCCGACGCCTGAGAAACCCATGCCCGCGCCCGCCGCCGCCGGCGGCGAAGAGCAAGCCAAACCGGCTGACGGCGGTAAGGTCGAAAACATCCTGCCGGAAGAACGCCCCACCGCTTCCATTTCGCCCAACCAGCCTGCCGGCGTCGAAGTGGCGGAACGACCGGCTGTCAAAGTGCCGGAACCCCCGAAAGCGGAAGAGACGCCGGTCCAACTGCCGGAAATTAGAGAGGCCGCGCCGGCGGACGACAAGCCCAAGGCGGAACCCGTGGCGCAGGCCGCGATCTCCGCGCCGGAACCCTCCGCCGCCAAACCGGCGCCGGTCGCCAAGCCAGTGGCGCCGGAGCCTAAAGTTGAAGCCAAACCTGAACCGAAGCCTCAGGAAACAGCCAGCACCGAAAGCGGCGGCTTTAGCGTGCAATTGGCTGCTGTCCGGGAAGAGAGCGCCGCGCGGCGGGAATGGTCCCGCCTGCAAAAGCGCCATCCCGACCTGTTGGGCAGCTTGTCCCTGCAGGTGGTCAAAGCCGATCTCGGCAGCCGGGGCATTTTTTATCGGCTGCGCGCCGGGCCGATCTCGGACAAGGACAAGGCCGCCCAACTGTGCACTGATCTGAAGAAGCAGAAGCTCGGCTGCCTGGTCATCCGGCCGGGCCGCTAGACGTGGCGGGTGACGCTCCGCTGGCGGCCATCTTCGGCTGCGCCGGCCAAAATCTCACCGACGATGAAAAAGCGTTTTTTGCCGAACGCCGGCCCATGGGCCTGATCCTGTTTGAGCGCAATTGCGCCGAGCCCAATCAGGTTCAGGATTTGGTGAGCGAGTTTCGCGAACTCGTGGCGTTGCAGGACTCGCTCGTACTGATTGATCAGGAAGGCGGGCGGGTGACGCGGCTGAAACCACCCCATTGGCGGCATCCGCCGGCGGGCGCGGCTTTTGTGGAACTGGCAGCGCGCAAAGGCTTGTCCGAGGCCGACGAGGCGGCGTGGCTCAATGCCAACCTGATCGGCCATGAGTTGATCGAAATGGGGATCAATGTGGACTGTACCCCGGTGCTTGATCTGCCCCATTCGGACGCCGATCCGATTATCGGCGACCGGGCATTGGGCACGGACATCGATATGATTTCCGCTTTGGGCCGGGCGGTCTGTGACGGGCTGCTGGATGTCGGCGTGCTGCCGGTGATCAAACATATTCCCGGCCATGGCCGCGCGACCGTGGACAGCCACAAGGCGTTGCCGCGGGTGGACACGTCCCTGGCCGAATTGATCGAGCTGGATTTTGATCCGTTCCACCGGCTGAGCGACTTGCCGGTCGCGATGACGGCGCATGTGATCTATGAGGCGATTGACCCGCATGCGCCGGTGACTACGTCGCCCACCGCTATTCATGACATTGTGCGGGAGCAGATCGAATTCGACGGGCTCTTGCTATCCGATGATCTCTCCATGAAGGCGCTGTCGGGCAGTATGACAGAACGGGCCAGGGCCTGCCTGGACGCGGGCTGTGATGTTGCGCTGCATTGCAACGGGGATATATCAGAGATGATTGCCGTCGCCGATGGCGCGCGGGAGATGTCGTTCGAGGCGCTTAATCGCTGGGAAACGGCGCTGAATTTCATCTCGTCTCCCAAACGGATCGACAAGGCGATGGCGCTGGAACGGTTCGAGGAACTGATGGCCGGATAATCTGCCGATGGATATGAGCTCTCTTTTGTTTACCGTGTCCGCCTGGGCGGTGCCGGTTTTGCTGGCCATCACCCTGCACGAGGCGGCCCATGGCTGGGTCGCCTGGAAGTTCGGCGATGAAACGGCATATGTGCGGGGCCGGGTGACCTTTAACC
>JAYQGD010000504.1:0-2500 GCA_038140415.1 Rhodospirillaceae bacterium | reverse complement strand
GTCGAAGGCTCTGAAGAAGACGCCCTGGTCTGGGCGGAGATCAGCCGCGTGCCCGATTTTTCCGGCGGCTTGGGCGGCATCAGCGGCGGCGTGGTGGTGGACCGGACCGGTGCAGTGATAGGGACGAACAGCGCCGGCAATCCCCGGCGGGGACGGTTGATCACCTCGCAAACATCGGTGCTGAAAGACGTGGTGCGGCAGAGCGGCCGCCGGGCCCAGGATGCGCCGGCCCGTGGCGCGGCCATCGCCGAGTTGAACGCCAGGGACTATCCCTCCTTTGCCAAGGCGGCGATCCAGGACCGCCGGGTTGTCCGGGTCATCTGCGTCCGCCGGCGGGGGTAGGGGGAACGAAGGCGCGATTTACTCCGCTGCGTAGCGTAAGCCGTTATAACTTTCGTCGCCCAAATACTGAGCCAAATCCGAGCGTTTGACCTGTTCGAACACGGCGTCGTATTCGTCCATGGGGAAAGAGTCATAGACGAATTTTTCCCCTCTGGTGAATTTGGAGAAATCCCAATCGTGTTCCTTAAATTCCGCAGGCACGGAATTCTCCCACAGGGGCAGGTATTTTTCCAGGTCGGCTTCCAGCGCCTCTTCCGCCATCTGCAGGGCATCCAGATACCCCGTGACGACAGCCGGCGGTGCGGACGGTGGCACCCACCAAAGGGTCTTGAATCGATTTTCGATCACCTTGCGGTAGCCCAATTGTTCAGCCATGTCGATTTGTGGCGGCAGCAAACTGGCGGCTTCCACCTCACCATTCATCAGAGCTTCGAGCCGTGCGCCAAATCCGCCGACGTTGATGGTTTTGATCTGCTCCAGCGGCAGGAATTCTTCCAACCGGTAGGGAACATTGAAATGGCTGCCCGCCCGCATGCCGACAGCGACCGGGACGTTGGCCAAATCCTCCGGCTTCCGGATGGATGAGTCCGGCCGTACAAAGATCGCCCAAGGCGAATCGCCATAGGCATTGGGAACAAATTTTCCCATGCCGGCGCTGGCGTTACAGATAGTGCCCCACTCGCACGCGCCCTGAATGACTTCCTCGCCATCCGCGTAGGGTTTGTCCTGCGGACGTTCCTTGTAGTCGTATTCTTTCCAGCTTGCTTGGGTGCCCCGGAAGACGGTCCAGTTGAAATTGACGTCCAGGCCTTGCGCCGCGAAGAAGCCTTCTTCCATGGCGACGAAATCATTGAGGCCCATACCCTTTGGAGCGACATTCACTTTGACGTTAATATCCGGCATTGATCTACCTCCCGTCTGTATAGACGGGAAGATAATATCAGATGATATTAAATAAGGGAACGGAAGAGGCGGTCAGCCCACCTTCACCAACTGTTTGCCGAAGTTCTCACTGTGCAGGAGTTTGAGGAACGCGCCGGCCATACTGTCCAGCCCGTCGGAAACGTCTTCCTTGAACTTAAACGCGCCGCTGTCGATCAGGCCGACGATGTGCTTCCGGGCCTCGTCGAAGTCAGCGGCGAAATCGTGGACCAGGAATCCCTGCACCTGGGCGCGGGCCACCAGGATTTTCCGTTGATAGCGGGGGCCGATGTCGGGTTGATCCAATTGTCCGGCGAGCGAGATCGTGCCGCAGATGCCGATCCGAGCGCCGAGGGCCAGGTTTTCCATGACCGCGTCATGGATCGGCCCGGCCGTGTTGTCGAAATAGAAATCCACCCCGTCGGGGCAGGCATGTGCGATGGTCGCGCTTAAATCATCCGCTTCCCGGTAATTGACGCCCACGTCGTAGCCGATCTCGCTGCACCACTCCAACTTGGCCTGGGTGGAGGCGACCGCCACTGTCTTACACCCGTGCGCCTTGGCCAACTGCCCGGCGACCTGGCCGACCGCGCCGGAAGCGGCGGAGATCACCACCGTCTCGCCTGGTTTGATTTCACCCACACGGAACAGCCCGGCCCAGGCGGTCATCCCCGGCATGCCGAGGTAGCTTAGCGAGCTTTGGATGGGCGCAAGGTCGGGGTCGACTTTGTTGATGCCGCTCTTGGGGCCGAGGATGGTGAATTCCTGCCAGCCGAAATCCCGGGACTCGACGATATCGCCGGGCGCGAAATCGGGGGAATTTGATACAACCACTTCGCCCACGCCGCCGCCCTGCATCAGCTCGCCGGGCGCAACCCCGGCGGCATAGTTGGCGGCCGGGCTGATCCGCCCCCGCATATAGGGATCGACGGACAGATACTTGGCCTGCACCAGGATTTCGCCGTCACCCGGTTCGGGCACGTCGAGCCCGTCTTCCAAACGGAAGTGGCTTTCATCGGGCATGCCGTCCGGATAGTCGGCCAGCACCCAGCGGCGGTTTTTCAGGTTCGTCATGTGTGCAGGCTTAGACTTCGGTGCCGCCGACGGTCAGCTCGTCCAGCTTCATGGTCGGCTGGCCGACACCCACCGGCACGCCCTGGCCGTCCTTGCCGCAGGTGCCTACGCCGGGGTCCAGCGCCATGTCGTTGCCGATCATGGAAACGGTTTTCAGCGCTTC
>JAYQGD010000503.1:0-2501 GCA_038140415.1 Rhodospirillaceae bacterium | reverse complement strand
CGCTTATACTGCTTCACCAGCGCGTTCTTCGGCGAGGTCAGGATGGTGATCAGCGCATCCTCATCAAGGTCGTTGAGGGTGGCAATCACCGGCAGCCGGCCGACGAATTCCGGGATCAGGCCAAATTTCAGCAAATCTTCCGGTTCCACATCCTGCAGGATTTCACCGGTGGGCCGTTCGTCCGGGCCGCGCACATCGGCGCCGAAGCCCATCGAAGACCCCTGCCCGCGGGCCGAGATGATTTTCTGTAAGCCGGCAAACGCACCGCCGCAGATAAACAGGATGTTGGTCGTATCCACCTGCAGGAATTCCTGCTGCGGATGCTTGCGCCCGCCTTGCGGCGGCACGGACGCAACGGTGCCTTCCATGATTTTCAGCAAAGCCTGTTGCACGCCCTCACCGGAAACGTCGCGGGTGATGGAAGGGTTGTCAGATTTGCGGGAAATCTTATCGACCTCGTCGATATAGACGATACCGCGCTGGGCCCGTTCCACATTGTAGTCGGCGGCCTGGAGCAGCTTGAGGATGATGTTCTCCACGTCTTCGCCGACGTAACCGGCTTCAGTCAGGGTCGTTGCATCGGCCATGGTGAACGGCACATCCAAGATGCGCGCCAGCGTTTGCGCTAGCAGCGTCTTGCCGCAGCCCGTCGGGCCGACCAGCAGAATATTGGACTTGGCCAGCTCCACATCGTTGTTCTTGGTGCTGTGGCTCAGGCGTTTGTAATGATTATGCACGGCGACCGAGAGGACCCGCTTGGCGTAATCCTGGCCAATAACATAGTCATCAAGAACCTGACAGATTTCCTTGGGCGCCGGGACACCGTCGCCGGATTTGACGATCTGGGTCTTATTCTCTTCACGGATGATATCCATGCAGAGTTCGACACATTCGTCGCAAATAAACACCGTCGGTCCCGCAATAAGCTTTCGGACCTCGTGCTGGCTTTTGCCGCAGAACGAACAATAAAGCGTATTCTTAGAATCGCCGTTGCCGGTGGACTTACTCATGAACCCTCCAACACAAAGCTCAGCGGCATACTAGCCCCAGGCTTAAACTACACTCAAACACAAATAAGGGTCCCGAAAAACCGCCAACACCCTTATTCGCCGTCACCGCCTTTATCGTCGGATCCGGTCTGGTCCCCCGAGTCGTCCTCTCCGTCCAAGCCTTCGGGCCGCTTCAAAACGACCTCGTCAATCAAGCCGAAATCCTTGGCCTCGTCCGGCGTCATATACTTATCGCGTTCCAACGCCTGTTCGACTTTTTCCAATTCCTGGCCGGTATGCTCCACGTAAATGTTGTTCAACCGTTGCCGCAGCGCCAGAATTTCCCGCGCCTGAATTTCAATATCGGTCGCCTGACCCTGTGCGCCGCCGGACGGCTGGTGAACCATGATCCGGGAATTGGGCAGAGCGTACCGCTTTCCTTTCTGTCCCGCCGCCAACAAGAGCGACCCCATCGAGGCAGCCTGTCCGATGCAAACAGTCGACACACTTGGCCGGATGTATTGCATCGTGTCGTAGATGGCGAGACCGGAGGTTACAATACCCCCGGGAGAGTTAATGTAGAATGAAATATCCTTCTTCGGATTTTCCGATTCTAAAAACAGCAACTGGGCGCAGATGAGACTGGACACATGGTCCTCGATCGGGCCGGTGACAAAGATAATCCGCTCCTTCAAAAGGCGCGAATAGATATCGTAAGCACGCTCGCCGCGATTGGTGGTTTCCACCACCATCGGCACCAGCGCGTTGTTATAAATTTCTATGGCATCACTCATTATGTTCTATCTGGTCGGTTTTTCCCGTAATTCAACTGCCTACGCGACGCTTTGTGCCCTGGTCAAGCACCGTTTTGGCGATGCGCCGTAGACTACTTCTTTGCCGTGGATTTCTTGGCTTTTCCCTCGGCTGAGGCTTTCTTTTTGGCGCCGGACTTCTTCTTTTTGTCGCCGGAATCCGCACTTTCGCTTGATTTTGCGGCTGATTCGGTGGCTTCCGCCATCAATTCCTCGATCGTGACGTCCTTATCCGTGACGTCCGCCAGCTCGACAATGAAGTCGATCACCTTATCTTCCAGGACCGGAGACTGCAGCGATTGCATGGCTTCCGGGTTGTTTTTGAAGTACTCCAAGACTTCCTTTTCCTGGCCCGGATGCCGCTGCGCTTCCTGCATCAGGGCCCGGTTCAGTTCTTCCGGAGATACCGTGATTTCATTCACCCGGCCGATCTCGGCGAGCAATAGGCCCAACCGGACCCGCCGCTCGGCAATTTCCCGGTACTGGGTTTGCAGTTCCTCATCGGACTTATCCTGATCATCGGGATCAATTTGATCCGGATGATGGTCGCGCTGGTGGGTGAACTGCTCCCAAATCGCGTCGAACTCACTTTGGATCATGCCCTGGGGCAGCTCAAATTTGTGTTCGTTATCCAGGAGGTCAAGAAGGTCCCGCTTCATCCGCATCTTGGTGAACGCACCCATTTCCATTTCCTGGGCTT
>JAYQGD010000502.1:0-2507 GCA_038140415.1 Rhodospirillaceae bacterium | reverse complement strand
TACCTCCCGGGGGGGGTGGGGGTGTGTGTGGTGGTGGGGGGGGGGGGGGGCCCCCCCCCCCCCCCCCCCCCCATCCGGCCCTTCGGGCCACCTTCCCCCGCAAGGGGGGAAAATGATCCAGCAGCAACGGCACAGCTATATACCCTCCCCCTTTACGGGGGAGGGTGCGATGTCCGGGCTACCGGACAGCGTGGGTGGGGGGGGGATACATATAATTCAACACAGAGATCACAGAGGACACAGAGATATGGGAGACTGACAAAGCCTCTCTGTGCTCTTTGTGTACTCTGTGGTTAAACATGAGTCCACGGGTCATACCCGGAACAAGTCCGGGTACAGGCGGCTGCGCCGGTCCGCGCATGATGGTTCACATTTTATCTTAGATGAACCTACCGCCACCCCAACTCGGGCGCGACGTGGGTGAGGATCGCTTCCATCACGTGCGCGTTGTAATCCACGCCGAGCTGGTTGGGCACGGTGAGCAACAGTGTGTCGGCTTCCGCAATCGCTTCATCCTCCGCAAGTTCCTTGGCCAATTGATCCGGCTCGGCGGCGTAGGTCCGCCCGAAGATGGAGCGGGTCTGCGGATCGATAAAGCCGATATGGTCTTCGCTCGGCCGATCCTGGCCGAAATACATTCGGTCCATATCGTTGACCAGGGCGAATATGCTGCGGCTGACCGACGTGCGGGGTTCGCGTTCGTGCCCGGCTTCCTTCCAGGCCTCTTTGTAGGCGCGGATTTGAGCGGCCTGTTGGATATGGAAGGGCTCACCGGTCTCGTCATCCTTGAGGGTGGAGCTTTGCAGGTTCATCCCCATCTGCGCGGCCCAAATGGCCGTCGCCGTGGAGCCTGACCCCCACCAGATGCGCTCCCGCAAGCCTTCGGAATACGGCTCCAGCCGTAAGAGGCCCGGCGGGTTGGGGAACATGGGGTTGGGGTCCGGCTGGGCGAAGCCCTGGCCTTTTAGAATCTCAAGGAACACCTCGATATATCGGCGCGCCATGTCGGCGTCCGTCTCATCTTCCGCCGGGCGGTGGCCGAAATAGCGCCAGCCGTCCTGCACCTGTTCGGGGGAGCCCCGGCTGATGCCCAGTTGCAGCCGGCCGCCGGCGATCAGGTCGGCCGCGCCGGCATCCTCCGCCATGTACATGGGATTTTCGTAGCGCATGTCGATGACGGCGGTGCCGATCTCAATCGTCTTGGTTTTTGCACCGGCCGCCGCCAGAAGCGGGAAGGGCGACGCCAATTGCCGGGCAAAGTGATGAACCCGAAAAAACGCGCCGTCCGCGGCCAGTTCCTCCGCCGCCACGGCGAGGTCGATGGACTGCAACAGCGCGTCCGCGCCGCTTTGGGTTTGGGAGCCCTGTGCCGGCGACCAATGGCCGAAGGACAGAAAGCCGATGGATTTACGCTGACTGTTCATCTGTTCACTTACTCATTTCATTCGATTTGTGTGTCCACATCTGCCGGAACGCGTCTTCCACTTGGGTGGCGTAGCGAGGGCCGTTGAGGAGGTCTGAGTCTAAAAGCTTGGTTCTGATTTCCTGCCTTAGGGCGGCAATTCGGTTGATGTCGGAAGCCAGTTGGACCGCGATCTCGACATATTCCTGAGGTGTTTGCGCCGCCAGCCGTTCCATACCGATATGGGAAAGGAGGGATCCGGCAACGCGACTCACGAACCTTTCTCCCCACAAAGCGACGACAGGCATGCCCATGGACAGGGCTTCAAACGTTGTCGTGGCGCCGTTAAACGGAAACGGGTCGAGCATGATATCCGCGCGCTTATACGTATCAAAGTGTGTTCCCCTCGCATCGTATCCGGCCGCAAATTCTAATCTATCTTCTGAAACGCCCCGACTTTCGAATAGAGAGCGTAAGCGTTCACGGACCAGTCCGGACTCGTAGTAATTGAAGTATTTGAGCAAAAGGCGGCTGTTGGGGGTTCTTTGAAGAATTTCCGACCAAGCGTCGGCGACCTCGCCGTTAATCTTCTCCGGCTTGTTGAAAACACCGAACGTGATGCAATGGTCCTTGGTCGACATCGCCGGCGGTGTACCGGTATCCGGTAGAGGATCCAACTGGCTGAACTGATAGTATACCGGCAGACGTTGAAGTGTCTCAGTTGATTTTTCCGAAGTGCCGTCAGGGTGCAGGTAAGCATCCGTCAGCCAGTAATCCATTTCTTTCAAGCCGCTGGTGGCGCAGTCGTGAAACGCGACTTGGACCGGTGCACACCGGAAGCTGGCGATATTGTTCCGGTTCCCGTCAAACCGGCCGGCGAGAAATACAACAATATCAATGTCCCGGGAGCGGATTTCCGAGGCCGCAAAAGCATCTTGCTGATCACCCAGCTCAACCCAATGGTGAGCGGCCTTTTTGAAGCGTTCCGTAATCTGGTCGGAAGATTGCCCCGCATTGAACAGGAATATTTCAAAGTCATCATTGTTGTGGTTCTCAATCAGCGGCAGGATATTGAAGGCAACCACGTGCATCCGAAAATCCGACG
>JAYQGD010000501.1:0-2528 GCA_038140415.1 Rhodospirillaceae bacterium | reverse complement strand
CCGGCTCGGAGCACTCCCCCCAGGCATAAGCAAACATCTTCAACGGCCGGGTGGCGGTGATAGAGGTATCAAGCTGACGCAAGGACCCGGCGGCCGCGTTGCGGGGATTAGCAAATACCTTGCCGCCGCTGTCTTCCTGCCGCTGGTTCAGGGCCTGAAAGTCGGACTTGGTGAGATACACCTCCCCTCGTACATCAATCACGTCCGGCGTTTCCCCTTTGAGGGTGAACGGCAGGTCTTTGAACGTGCGCACATTCTCGGTAACGTCTTCGCCGACAGCCCCGTCGCCCCGGGTTGCCGCATGCACGAGCTCTCCTTTTTCATAGCGTAGGGAAATGGACAGGCCATCGATCTTGGGCTCCGCCACCATGTCCAGGCCGATGCTCTCGTCATCCTGGAGTTCCCGCAGGAAGCGGCGGATACCGGCGACAAAATCAGTCAGTTCCTCGTCGGAGAATACATTGCCCAGAGACAGCATGGGCTTGGCGTGGGTGATCTTGGCAAATCCCCGCGCCGCCGCCGCACCGACTTTCTGCGACGGGCTGTCCTTGCGCACCAAATGGGAAAAACGGGCCTCAATCTCGTCGTTGCGCCGGCGGAGAGCATCATAGTCGCCGTCGGAGATTTCCGGCGCATCGTCCTGGTGATAGGCCGTGTCGTGCCGCGCGATCTCTTCGGCCAGGTCTTTCAGCTCGGCGACAGCTTCCAGATCGTTGAGGTCGTCGACCGGGATATCCCGGAAGCCGCTCACGAGGCCATCTCCGTCTGGTTTTGGCTCAACAATTGGCCCGCCGCGGCGCGGGCCTCGTCGGTCACGCTGGAACCGGCCAGCATGCGCGCAATCTCTTCGGTACGTTCTCCGCCCGCCAGTTCGTCCACGCTGGTCAAGTTGCCTGCCTTATCGCCGGTCTTGGTGATCTGCCAATGGCAATCGCCCCGCGCCGCCACCTGCGGCGAATGGGTCACTACCAGCACCTGCAGCCCGCCGCTTAAGCGCGACAGGCGGTCCCCGACGGCCGCCGCCGCCGCGCCGCCGATGCCGGCATCCACC
The DNA here is from genome assembly GCA_038140415.1 of Rhodospirillaceae bacterium. GTDB lineage: Bacteria > Pseudomonadota > Alphaproteobacteria > Rhodospirillales > UBA2165 > JAYPHU01. The sequence continues at coordinate 1,477 of JAYQGD010000501.1, read as the reverse complement.
TCGTCAAAGATGATCGTGGGCACGGAATCCGCATCCGCCAGCACGACTTTTAAGGCGAGCATGAGCCGCGCCAGCTCACCGCCCGAGGCGATCTTGTGGATAGGTCCTTGGGCTGTATTGGGGTTGGTCTGCACCTCGAACACGATCCGGTCCTTACCGGTGTCCGACCATTCCTCCTCGGGCAGTTCGGCCACCACGGTGACAAACTTCGCCGCTTCCAGTTTTAGAGGTGGCAGTTCTTTGGCCACGGACTTGTCGATGCCTTTGGCCGCCTTGACGCGCGCCGCCGAGAGCTTGTCCGCCAAATCCACATAGGCCGCACGCGCCTTGGCGACCTCGGCCCGCAACGCCTCGATATTTCCGGCCCCGTCATCCAGATCGGCGAGTCGCGCCTCGAACTCGATCACCAACGCCGGCAATCCCTCGACATTCGTGTCGTGTTTGCGGGCCAGGGCGCGAAGGGCAAATAGGCGTTCCTCCACCTGCTCCAGCTCGGCCGGATCCCAGTTGAGCTCGCCTGACGCGCGCTCCAGCTCGCCGGTGGCTTCGCCCAATTCCATCAGACTACGCTCCAAGGCGGAAATGGCATTGTCCAAGCGCCCGCCGGCCTTGTCCGTCACCTGTTCAACTTTCTGCAGGGCCCGGCGGACGGCGGAATCCGCCCCATCCCCCTGGTTCAGCGCCTCGAACGTTTCTTTGAGCGCCTGAACCAGCTGCTCGCCGTTCATCATCATGGTCCGCTGCTGGGCCAGTTGTTCCTCTTCGCCCTCAACCGGCTGCAGGCGGCGCATCTCGTCCACGGCGTGATGCAGAAATTCCTCATCCCGTTTGGCCGCCGCCATAGCGGCCTCGGCCTCCTCGAGCCGTTTAATGGCGGCCCGCCACGCCTGAAACGCGTCACGCACCTTCGCAATTTGCCCGCTCAGCCCGCCGAAAGCGTCGACAAACCGGCCATGGGTGGAGGGATCAAGGAGCCCGTGAGTTTCGTGCTGTCCATGCACCTCTACGAGCTTCTCGCCGATCTGGCGCAACAGGGAAACGCTCACCGCCTGATCGTTAACGAAGGCACGGGACCGGCCATCAGCATTTACCACGCGGCGCAGGATCAGCCCGCCGCCAGCGTCTTCGATCCCCGCGTCGTCTAGAACAGCCGAAAATCCTTTATCTAAATCAACTTCAAACTCGGCGGTGACCGCACATTGATCACTGCCCTGGCGGATCAGATCGGTATCCGCGCGCGCACCCGTGGCCAGGCCCAGCGCGTCGAGAAGAATGGATTTCCCAGAGCCGGTTTCCCCGGTCAGTACGCCAAGCCCGTTCCGGAACTCCAAATCCAGACGTTCGATCAAAACAACATTGCGGATGGAAAGGGTTCTCAGCATGACCGGTTTGATGTCATCAGGACCGAGCGATCCCGAGGTTTAGTTGAACGGCCAGTACCAGGGGGCCTCTTTTTTCTCTTCCTGGGGCCGGACCG
>JAYQGD010000500.1:0-2533 GCA_038140415.1 Rhodospirillaceae bacterium | reverse complement strand
CAGATGGCGGCCCGGCTCTGCTGGATGCCCCGGTTCCACAATCCGGACCTGCCCAAATGGCTGCACCGGATCACCCTGCCGACACTTATATTGTGGGGCGACAGCGACGGCATTTTCCCCTCGGCTTACGCCCACGCCTATCATGACCTGATCCCCGGTTCCGAGTTGGAGGTCTACAAGCACTGCGGCCACGCGCCGATGATGGAAGAACGGGACGCGTTCCTGCGGCGGATGAGCGGTTTCCTGGAAGGAGCAGCCTGATGGATTTCTATTTCTTCAATCTGATGCCCTACGGCCCCTTGGACATGGACTATGACAAGGAATACGCCTCGGCCAACTTGATCTTGCCCAACAGCTATTACGACCCGAAAGAGGGCCACAAACTCTACAACCGCTATATGGACGAATTGGTCTACGCCGACGAACTCGGCTATGACGGGGTGTGCGTCAACGAACACCACCAGACCGCCTACGGCATGATGCCGGTGCCGGGCGTGATCGCCGGCGCGCTGGCGCGGCAGACCAAGCGGGCCAAGGTTTGCGTGCTGGGACGCGCCCTGCCCCTGGTCAACAATCCGCTGATGATCGCCGAAGAGTTCGCCATGCTGGACAACATCACCGGCGGGCGGTTCGTCGCCGGCTTTGTCCGGGGCCTAGGCGTCGAATACCATGCCATGGGCATCAACCCGGCCTTCTCCCTCGAACGCTTCCACGAGGCCCATGATCTGGTGATCCGCGCCTGGACAGAGACCGGCCCCTTCACCTTCGAGGGCAAGCACTATCACCTGACGTATGTGAACCTCTGGCCCCGGCCATATTCCCAGCCCCACCCGGAGGTTTGGATTCCGTCCCAGGGATCGGAGGAGACCATCCGTTGGGCGGCGCACCCTGACCGCAAATACACATATCTGAATGTGTATTCGCCGTTCGAGGCGGTGAAGACCTTCATGGGTATGTACCGTCAGGTCTGCGAGGAAGACTACGGCTACGAAGCCGAAGACCGGCAGCTCGGTCTGGCGCTTCCCATTTACGTGGCGGAGACCGACGAGATCGCGGCCAAGGAAGCCAAGCCCCATATCGAGGCGTTCTTTAATAAGTTCCTTCGGATTCCCAACGAGCTGCTGCTGCCGCCGGGCTACACCTCCATCAGTTCCATGAAGTCCATCGCCATCGCCAAGCGCCAGATGCTGGGCGGCGGCAAGGAGATGGAGCGGATGGCCGATATCGGCATGTTCGTCTATGGCAGCCCGGAAACCGTCCGCGCCAAGCTGGAGGAATTCCAGGACCAGATCGGCCTGGGCCAACTCTGCACCATCCTGCAGTTCGGCACCCTGCCCCACGAGCTCACCAAAAAGAATATGGAGATGTTCGCCAAGGAAGTGATGCCTCATTTCCGTGGGCGGGAGCGCCAATCACAATCCGCGGCGGCGGAGTAGCCCCCGGTTGAACATCCGACATTTTGTGCGCAAGATCGCGCCACCCCAAACCCAAACAGAGAGGATACCCAGATGGCTGTTGTGAAATTGAAAGACCCGGAAGGCGCCAAGGTGCGCTCCATCACGTCGGAAAGCGAGAACGGGATTGTCTGCAAAATCTCCGTTCCCGAAGGCGATCATGAATTTTACACGGACGAACCGGCGGAACGGGGCGGCACCGGCACGGCGTCTGCGCCGCTGTTTTACTTCACCGCGTCCCTGGCGGCGTGCCAGACCGTGCAGATCCACAAAGCCGCCGCCGCCATGCGGTTGAAGCACGGCGCGATCAATATTGAGTGCAACACCACCACCGACCGCATCCCGCCGATGGAAGGCGGCAGCGGCAAAGTGATGCGTTTCTGCGCCGCCGAGCTGCACGTGGAGATCGAGACCAACGAGCCCGAGGCAAAGGTCGAGCGGCTAATGAAAATCTCCGAGGACATGTGCCCGGTCGGCAATCTGTTCACCGATGCGGGCTATCCGCCGGTGCTGACCTTCACCATCAAGCCCATGCCGAGTAACGACTAGGCGCGAGCACTCTTGTGAGCAAACCTCCTTTCAAGGCGGACGTGGTCGGCAGCCTGCTGCGTCCGCCGGAAATCCACGCCGCCCGGGAAAAGCTGGCCGTCGGCGAGATCGACGCTGACGAGCTCCGCGCCATCGAGGACGGGTTTGTCCGGGACGCGGTCGCATTACAACGGGACGCCGGGTTGAAGGTCGCCACCGACGGGGACTTTCACCGGGCCCACTGGTTCATGGATTTCTTCACCAAGATCGACGGGATCGAGGTGCGGGGCGGGTTGCCGCAGCGTTTCCAAAACGAAGGCGGCGAAATCGAATTCGCGCCGCCGAAACTGGTCACCACGGCAAAGCTGACGCGCTCGCAGCCGCTGGCGTCCCATGATTATGCCGGGCTGAACACGATCCTGGCAGATACCGGCAATGGCCTCACCGGCAAGCAGTGCATCCCGTCGCCGACCATCGCGCATTTTCGCGGCGGCCGGGGCGGTGTCGACGAGGACGTCTATCCGGATATCGAGGATTTCTACGAGGACCTG
>JAYQGD010000499.1:0-2540 GCA_038140415.1 Rhodospirillaceae bacterium | reverse complement strand
TTGATCCACGAGCGGCATCCTCGAAAAAATGCATCGCTCGCCCACCCGGATATGACCAGACTTCCCGGTCGGCGTCTACCGGCTTTTCGTGGAAATATTTTTGTTGGATACGACCAACGAGACGTGTAGGCCCTATGACATAGACAGAATGGCCGCAAAAGGAGCGGATAATGGACATTGACGAACTGGCCCGGGAGCTCAAACGGGATGAAGGGCTTCGGCTAAAGCCCTACAGAGACACGGTTTAGAAATTAACGATCGGAATTGGCCGCAATCTTGATGACAGGGGAATCAGCCAAGAGGAAGCTGAGTATCTTCTGGCCAACGATATGCGCAGCGTGCAGGCCGAGTTGACTCAAAACGCGCCATGGTGGACGGGCCTGCCGGAACTCGCACAAAGAGGCCTCGCCAACATGTGCTTCAATCTCGGCTAGCCCCGGTTATCCGGGTTTAGAAACATGCTGCAGGCCTTGCAGGATGGGAATTATAGCCGGGCCGCCGATGAAGCCCTGGACAGCAGATGGGCCCGGCAGGTCGGCGCCCGTGCGGAGCGAATCGCCGAGCAATATCGCCAAAGCGCCGGCGGTTCAGGGACCGTCGGGGTCTGACGCGCGATTAGTCGAAAAACGCCAGGGTGCGGATTTCGATGCTTTCCCGGGGAAGCGCGCCGGCCGGCGAGGTCGGGTCCGGGAACGAGGTATGCGCGGTAAAGCGCGCCCGGCCGTCCTTCATGGAATCATAGACCTTGAACACCAGCGCCTCATCCCTGGTCATCCGCGGGAAGTAAATCCATTTGTGAGCGGGATTGTGGGAAATCTGATAGGTCTCCCCCACCCGGTCCGGATAGCGCCGTTCCGAGGCGATCAGATCACCCGGCGCCAGGCTCGAGGCCTCGCAGATCGCCAGCGGATCGGACTCGATCGGCGTATTGATGGCCCGCCAGATTTGGATGACCGCCACCCGCTTTTTCAGCAGCTCTTCGGCTTCGTCCGGCAGAATATCCCGGACCCGCTGCGGGCCCGACCATTCGGTGTAGTCGTTGTGCACCCGGTGTACCGGCTCGCGGAGGAGTTTTTTCTCCCGGTCTTCCTGGTTTCCATGGCGCACGGTGTGATCAAAGATCACCACCCGGGCCGCGCCCGAAACGTCCTTGATCAACTGCTCCGCCTCTTTGTAGTAGACGTCGCGCAGTTCATCCTCATCGTAGAAGCTTTTCATCTTGGTGTGATGATCGACGAACTGGAAGCCGTTTTTCTCCAGGGAATAGCTGTCCCGGAACGGCCGGCCGTTAATCACGGTCATATCGTGGGTCGCGAACACGCCGGTATACTTCCGGTCTAGATTCCCCTTTCCCATGGTCTCGTTAACCGGTTTTTCGCCGGTATCAACGGAATAGGTCAACGGGGCGACGATTGAAGCGGGCAAGTCGGTTGAGGCAATTGTCTGGTCCACGGCTCGGATTCCTTTCGAGTCCTGAAGATTTGCGAATTTGCCCGATATTACCCTACTCAGACCCATCCGCAACCTCGCCAAATTAAGACGATCTTAAACTTGTTGGCGCACAATCCTTGCAACAACAAAATGTTTAAAAATTTGGTGGTGAATGACTTGGCGGAGTCAAAGAACAAGGATGGCGCCCGTGTCGATATCGTGGCCGGCGCCGATCCTGAAATCTCAGCCGATAACGGGGATAAAACTCCCCAAGCAAAGGCCGTTGCGCTTCGCGACGAGTCCGAGAGCGGGGCGCGTCCGCGTGTCCTCGCCAGCGGCAGGGGCGCTTTCGCCAAACAAATTCTCCAGATTGCCTGGGCGAACGACATCAAGGTCCGGGAAGACGCGGACCTTGTCGAAATTCTCTCGGCCATCGACGTGGACAGCGAAATCCCCATCGAGGCCTTCGCCGCCGTCGCTGAAATACTTTCATACGTGTACCGGGCCAATGCAGGCCAAATCAACCTAGAAGAACCGGAGGATTCAGCAGAATGACTGATTACGGATTACAAGCACGGGCCGACGAAATCGTCTCTAACATCCAACGCAGCCGGGCCGCACTGGCAGGCGGCACGCTTGTCGACTTCACTCCCCTGGAAGCGCAAGTCACCGACTTTTTCGACGTGGTCGCCGACGACAATGTGCCGTTGGAGAATGTCGACAAGGACCAATTGAACCGCACCCTACAGATCATTCTCGCGGGGCTTGAACTGCTGGAAGGCGACGTCACCCGTCAGCAGGAAGAACTCACCGAGGCCGAAGCCTAGGTCATCAAACACCCCGCACCCGGCAGGAAGAGCACATGGAAATAGATCTCGCCATCTACATGAAGTTTTTATTCGCGCTGTTGTTTGTCCTCGGACTGATCGGCGGCGCCGCCCTTCTTGCCAAACGGGCGGGGCTCGGCAACCGGGGTCCGGTTGTGAAAGGCCGGGGCAAGCGTCTGACCATTGTCGAGACCATGCCGCTGGATCCTAAACGCCGGGTCATCCTGATCCGCCGGGACGACAAAGAGCATCTGCTGCTGCTCGGCAGCACCGGTGAACAGG
>JAYQGD010000498.1:0-2546 GCA_038140415.1 Rhodospirillaceae bacterium | reverse complement strand
GGACATGCATCCGCTTGATATCGGTCAGCATCTCCATCTCCACCAGCATGCGGCGTAGGATGGCGGGCACCATGAACACATGGGTGACCCCGTAAGACTCAAGTTGCCGCGCCAGATAGACGGCGCCCGTTTTCGCGTTCATGGCCTTTCTCCCCTACGCGCTGCTATTTGATGGCCAGCGGATTGATCGGCGAGCCCACCGCCCCGGTGATCGGCAAGGCCGGCGCCACGAACAGGAACTCGTACGTTCCGTCGTCCGCACAGTCCTCGGCAATATCGCGCAGGTAGAAAATCTCGCCCATAGTCATGCCCATGATCGGGATGGTGATCCAGTGCCAGGGCTGGTTGATGCCGGGTTCGCTTTCGTTGGGGCGCACCTCGCAGCCCCAAGTGTCGGAGGCGAGGCCGGCCAGCTCCGTATCCTGGATCCATTCCAGCGTCTCGAAGGAAAAGCCCGGCGCGTCGCCGCCGGGATAGCCGTCCCAGCTGCCGGCGTCGATCTTGGCTTCCATCTGGCCGGTGCGGACGATGACAAAGTCGCCGGTCTTTACTTTGATTTCCTGGGAATCCGCCGTCTCGTAGAGGTCCTGACAAGTGATCGCATAGCCGTCTTCCAGCGTGTCGACGCCTTTGAACTTGGCGACGTCCAGCAGCACGCCCCGGCCGACCATCTTGCTTTTGGTTTTTTCGATGCCGCATTTCTGCGCGCCGGCGGAGGTCACTTCCCGGCAGTCGTAGCCGTTCCACATATAGTCTTCGTAGAAGACATGTCCGAGCCCGTCCCACTGGGTGCCGCACTGCAGCGGCATCACCACCATATCGTCGGCGGCGCGAATGCCCCGGCTGTCCAGAACGCCTGAATACGCATCCGTGCCGGTGCGCAGCATGGTGTGGACCGGGTTAATGCGGCCCATGGCCGGATAGGTGGATTTGGCGCCTTGCGGGCCCGTGTTGTCGAAGTTCAGCGCCATGGATATGACTTTGCCCTTCTTCACCAGCTGGCAGGCGGCGACAATGTCCTCCGGCGAGGTAAAGTTCAGCGTGCCGATTTCGTCGTCCGGCCCCCACTTGCCCCAGTTTTTGTATTTTTCCGCCGCGTCCGTAAGGTCCTGACGAGATACTTTTTTGTCCAACATGGCGTGCCACGAGCTCCCTGTTTCAAAGTTAAATTACACTGGGGTTCAGCATGTCGCGCCACACCCCCTTTGTCGAGACGGGAGTGAAAAGTACCCCCCTGAAGCAACAACAATCGCTTGTAACAGGCACCAGTTGGTTACTATCATAGGCCGTGGCTTATCTGATTCATATCGATCCGGAAGTGAACTGCGTCTTCAGCAAGTTCTGGGGGCCCCACGACTTCGGCGAAATGGATCAATCCACCTCCGACATCATTGCCCATCCCGACTACAAACCGGGTATGAACATCCTCCGGGATTTCCGGGAACAAATCCTGCCGGAAGACCTGTCCTTCAAGTCCCTGACTGAGGAATCCCAGCGCCAGCAACAACGCCACGACCAACTTTTGGGCCGCTGCCGCTGGGCCGTTTTGTGCCGGGACGCCAACATGTACGCGAAGGTGCATCAGTTTATTGTCACCGGCCGGCTCGCAACCTTTCCGTCGAACGTAAACCGTTCCGGAAACTGGAAGACGCCCTGGCTTGGCTGGGCGTGCCACCGGACTATGAACCCGACTATCCTGAGTAGTCCCCCCTCTTGAAAAATCCCGGAATCTGGTTATACCGGCACAACGGCTCCTCCTCCGGCCCCGCCGGAAACCGTTTAACGGATCCGAATACATGAACCAGTTACCAACACCCCCGTCCACGCTTTGGAAAATCGGCCTCGCCTGCGCCGTTTTCACGGGCGTCGGCATTTGGCAGCAGTGGGACATACGGATCGTTGTGATCGGGGCCGTTGTCACCGTGCTGATGGCGGGCTTGTTTGTCTACGCCATCTACACCGAGAAAAAGATGATCCGGCTCAAGAAAGAGGCCGACCGGCTCATTGAGTTGGAACGCCGCAAAGCAGCCCGCAAACGGAAAGGTGCGGCGGCCAGAGGCCGGGACACCGGCGAAGACTAACCCGCCTCCCGGCACCACTCCGTTATTTCAGCCCTGAACTTTCGATCACGTTTTAGCCGCCATTCGCGGCTCATGGCGTCGCCCCGCGTCAGGAATTTTTCCGCATAGATCAACCGCCACGCCCGGCCGCGGGTAAACTTGGCCCCGCGTCCCTCGTTGTGCGCCGACAGCCGGGCCGCCAAGTCCGTGGTCCAGCCCACATAAGTCCGGCAATCGGGGCCGTCGTCCGACAGCAGTAGATAGACATAGCAATGGCGCAAGCCGTGATCTCCCCTGAGATATCTCTATCCGCTTTACGGGTCTAGTCTTGGAAACTATATCTCCCTTCTGAAAAAAGTGTTTAGACCGGATGCCCCGGCAAACTCAGACTAAAGCTCATGACAATAGCAACCGAACAATCCTATAGTCTCATCACCCGGCTTGTCCAATGGGTCGAGGGCCGGCGCGCGCAGAATTTCATCACCG
>JAYQGD010000497.1:0-2546 GCA_038140415.1 Rhodospirillaceae bacterium | reverse complement strand
GGGTATTTGATTGCTGCGCTGCTGATCGGGCTGTTACCGGCGCTGATCTTCTTCATGATCGGGTATCTACGCCTGGTGGGCCGGGAAAGCTGGCGCATGACACTTGCTGTCTCAATCCCCATGTGGGCGTTCTGTTACGTGTTGTTCCACCAGGTGCTGCTGGTCCCCTGGCCGGAAACCGTGATCGGACAGATGTATCCGGCGCTGAAAAGCATCCGCGCCATCGCGCTCTTTTAGAAAAACAAGGGGCGGATGAAATCACCCGCCCTTTGATCAGCCTATTTTAAAGCCGCTTATTTCTTTTTCTTCTTGGTGCAGTTGACCGTGCACTTGTCGGTCTTTTGAGACACGGCTTCCTGCGCCAATGTAATGACGTCCTTGTCGGACGCCAGGATGTTCATGACGATCTTCTGGACCGCCGCACCCGGCTTAGGCTGCACCAGCGCGTTGCGCTTTTTGGCGTCGGCCAGAAGACCCGCATCCTTCACGACCGCGTCAAACGCCGTGCGCAAGGCGGCAACCCGGTCGGCCGGCGTGCCCGGAGGGGCAACGAGAGACCGCCCGATGGCGGAGCCGCCGGAGACAAATTCCAGCACTTTCTTATGCTGGGCATTGTCCGACACATCCTGCATCAGCGGCAGGTTGGGTAGCTCCGGATCGCGATCCAGGCCGACCTGAATCAGCGGGGTAAACTCACCCTTGGTGATCCGGTCCTTAAAGCGGATGCGCCAGCTCGCCCAGGCGCTGGACTGGGCGTCGACTTCGCCGCGTTCCAACGCCAGGGTCATCGGGGCGGAGCCCTTGTAGCCGCAGATCAGCTTAAACTTGAAGCCCAGGAAATGTTTCATCATGGCCGGCATGATGAAGCTCTGGGAGCCGCGGCCGGAGCAGGCCACGTTAATCTCCGTCTTGCGGACGCCGTCGATGGTCTTGGCCGCCGCACCGGCGCGGACCAGGATCACCGGGTTCACGCCGACGATGCTGCCAAGCGAGGTGAACTTCGAGGCGTCATATTTGGACCGTTTGGGCCGCAGCAATTGCGCGGTCGCATAAGCGTCCGGCGGCCACAGAAGGAACGTGCCGTCCTTGGCGCCGGAGCGGAACGTATAGTTGGTGCCCTTGGAACCGCCGCCGCCCGGCATGTTCTGAATAATAATGTTCGGGTTGCCCGGAATATGCTTGCCCATATGGCCGGCGACCAGACGCGCATAGGCGTCATAGGACCCGCCCGGAGGATAGGGCACCAGGAACGTGACCGTCTTGCCCTTGTAGAAATCCATGACGGACTGGGCGGGCGCCGGTGACGCGGCCAACGCGGCCCCGACAATCAAAGCCGACGCCAGCGCCGACTTAAATAGTACCTTCTTCGACATGAGACTCTCCCGTATGTGTGGTTTGTTTTACTTGAGTATTTTGGATGTTAGGCGAATATGGTTTTATCAGCAACAAATGCCTGACCGGCCCGGTTGTATGTGGAACCGGGCCGGTCCTTTAAATAAGAACAGTGAGCCCGCACAGAAATGTCCGATCCGATCAATTATGGCAGCATGAAGTACCCGGAAACCCCAGTTAACCTGCCCGCCAATCAATCCAAGGCCGAATTCGGTTCCGACGCCATGGCGGAAACCCTGCAGAATATGGGCTTCAAACACGTTTTTGTGTTACCGGGCTCCAGCTTCCGGGGACTGCATGACTCCCTGGTCAATCACAACCGCAACCAGGACCCGGAAATGATCATGGGCAGCCACGAGGCCGTGGTTGTCGCCATGGCGCACGGTTATGCCAAAGCCGGCGGCGAGACATCGCTGGCGATTATTCATGACCTGGTCGGGCTGATGACCGGATCGGTCAGTGTCTATGACATCTGGTGCGACCGGGTGCCGGTGATGATCCTGGGCGGCAGCGGTCCCTATGACCCGGCCCAGCGGCGCTATATCGACTGGACCCATACGGCGAGCATGCAAAGCGATCTGGTCAAACCCTTCTGCAAGTGGACCGATGAGCCGCTCACCCTGCAATCCACCGTCGATAGTTTCCTGAAAGCCGGCAAAATTTCCGGCACCGCGCCCAAGGGCCCGACCTATGTCTGCTGTGATCTGGTGGTGCAGGAAGACGGCATCCCGGACGATCTGGTGCAGCCTGACGCAAGCCTGGCCCGGTATCAGCCCGCGCCGCCGATGGCCCCCAATCCGGATGCGCTGGCGGAAGCGGTGGAGATGCTGGTGACCGCCGATATGCCCCTGGCCTCCGCCGGACGCTTGGGCCGGGAATTGCGCTCCCGCGAACCCTTGATTGAATTGGCCGATCTGACCGGCGCGGCCTGCCTCGACGACCGGCATCTGGTTGCCTTTCCGACGGCGCACCCGCAGAACCTGAACGGCGACCGGGAAATTCAAAGCGAAGCTGATGTGATCCTGGCGCTCGATTGCGTCGATCCGACCCAGGCCTATGACGGCCATGTCAAAGGCGTGCGTGGTAAGGACGGCCAGAAGGTCATCGAGATGGGCCTGGAAAACACGGTCACCAACAACTGGTCCCATTTCGGC
>JAYQGD010000496.1:0-2548 GCA_038140415.1 Rhodospirillaceae bacterium | reverse complement strand
CCCTTCTACGGCTGGGCGGTGGTGACGGTTCTCTTTACGTTGGGTGGGGTGTTTCCGGCCATTCCTTTTACCTGGCTTTCCGTCGTGACGGCTGTCCTCGCGGTCGGCAGCGCGATCTATGTCCGCGGGCGCGACGGTTATTTGATCCCGCCGGTTTTTCTCAAACTGTTCGTTCTGAGCGCACCCTTATGGCTGATGGCGTCGGCGATGGTGGCGTCCCAATGGGATGAGTTCTCTCATTGGCTGCCCAGTACCCAGTTCCTGCTAGACACCGACGGCTTTCCGGACTCGTCCAACAAATCGACAGGCGCGTCGTTCCCGGCCTATCCCTACGGCTGGCCGCTCCTGATGTATTTGTCTTCCAAACTGGCCGGTGGATTTATTGAAAACTCGGGCGCGCTTCTCAACCTGTTTGGGCTGCTGACCTTTGGTTTGGTGTTGGTCACGGTGATTGAGGCGCAATCGAACGGACAAGCCGAAGAAAAGCCGTCGCGCGGATGGGTATATGTGGCGGTGGCGGCGCTGCTGGTCACCGCGTTCAACCCCACCTTTGTGCAAAAGTTGGTGTTCACGGCGTATTCGGAAACCTCGACGGCGGTCACCATCGGCCTCGGCGGCATTCTGGCCTGGATGATGCTGAACGCGCTGGCGGATGGCGATGAGGGGCGGGCCAAGCTGTTCGCCAGGCAGGCGGCTCTGGCCTTGGCCGTCCATATCAATGTCCGCCAGGCGAATTTGGTTCTATTTGTCGTGCTGTTGATCGCTCTTGCCCTGGTGGGACTGCGGGACCGCCGGATCCCGGCCCGGAAGTTTCTGCCCCTTTTGGCGCTTACCGCCGTGCCGGCGGCGGTGATCTACGGGGTCTGGCGTTATCACGTGGCGCAGCATTTGGCAGGCGCCGAGTTTACCGTCCTGCCCCTGGAGCAATGGCATGTGTCTCTGATCCCCGATATCTTGCTGGCGATGACCAAGGTCGCCGCCAAGAAGGGCGTCTATTTCGGATTGATGCTGATTGTCCTGGCGCTGGGGATCAAAGCGGCGATCCGGCTGGAAACCCGGTTTGACCGTCTCGCCCTGATCGCGGCGCTGATGTTCCTGGGCTACAACGCATTTTTGTTTTTCAGCTATCTGGCGGCGTTTGGCAAATTCGACGCGCTCCGCGCCGCATCCTTTTGGCGCTATAACATCCATGCGGGCTTTTTCGGCATCGCGGTGGGCGTGGCCGGTGCCGGTCTGTTGTGGAACCGCTGGCGGGTTTCACACTCTCCGGTCTGGCGTCAGCGGCTGGGCTATGGGGCGATCACCATTCTGCTGATCGCGCCGGTGGCACTGGCCAAGAAAATCCGGTTCGACCATGAAGGCCTGAAACCCCACTACCAGGCGTTGGCGCGGGACATGAAAACCCTGCTTTCCAAGAACGCCGGCTACTTCATCATTGATCCCGCCGGCAATGGCGAGGTGGGCGTCATCACCAAATACCGGATCGGCCGGGAACATGGTTACCACGGGGTGTTTAGCGCCTTTCGCGGGACCGATGTCAAAAAGGTCGAAAGTTGGCTTATCCGGACCAAGCCGGACTATGTTGTTGTCCATTCCCTTTTGCCGGGCCTCGACGGTCTGCTCGGCCTGCCGCTCAAGGAACATGTCAGCTACTTGCTGAAAAAAGAAGACACGGGCTGGCGGCAAGTCAAAGCCTGGCCGGTGGCGCGCTAGACGGTTTTTTCCGCCCGCTCTTTCCGGCCCAGACGCCAGCGGCGGAACAGATTCTGCAGTCCCTGTTCGGCGCGGGATTCCTGAGTGCCTCGCATTAAATTCCAGATGATCTTGAACGGCCGGTTGGGCCGCCGCGTCCAGCTCACCAGATAAAACAGCATCACGCCGAAGGTGCGGTAGTATTTGAGCGCCTTGTCGCCGACATGTTCACTGTACGAGACCGTGGATGAGGTGTCCGCATAGGATCGCAGACTGTCGTAGTAGGCGTCGTCCATGACCAGCGAGGTCCTGGCGGCAATCTCGTCGAACAATTCCGATCCCGGGTAGGGGGAGAACGCCCAGATGCTCAAGTCGTAGGCGCCGGCCCAGGCCATGCGCGCGGTGAACCTGTAGGACTGAAAAATCTCCCGGACCGTTTCGCCGGGAAAGCCAAAGATCAGATTGCACTTGATGTTCATCCGGTTCCGGTTCGCCTGATCGATGGATTGGACCACGGCGTCCAGATGAACCTTTTTCTTGATCCGTTCGAGTACGGAAGGTGAGCCGCTCTCCGGCGAATAGGACATGTTGCGGCAGCCCGACCGGTAGAGAAGCTGCGCCACCTCGTCGTCAATGGCTTCGGTGCGGGTGCCGCTCGGCAATTGCCAGGTAAATTTCAGGCCCCTCGCTTCAATCTTCCGGCAGAAATCCACGATCCAGGACTTCTTGACGATGGCTGTCAGGTCGTAGAAATCAAAATTCTCCACGCCGTAGTTTTCGATGTATGAGGCCATCTCGTCTAACAGCAGATCCGGGTCCCGGGCGATCCAGCGGGTGGTCCACATGGAAGGGTTGG
>JAYQGD010000495.1:0-2548 GCA_038140415.1 Rhodospirillaceae bacterium | reverse complement strand
CGCTTCCTGCACGAGTATGAAGGCACCGTCGAGGCCGTTACCCACGACCGGTATTTTCTCGACAATGTGGCCGGCTGGATTTTGGAACTGGATCGCGGACGGGGCATCCCCTATGAGGGGAACTATTCCTCTTGGCTCGAACAGAAGCAGAAACGCCTGGAGCAGGAGGAGAAACAGGAAGCCGCCCGCCAACGGACGCTCTCCGACGAGCTCGAATGGATCCGGCAGTCGCCCCGGGCGCGCCAAGCCAAAAGCAAGGCTCGTATCTCTGCGTTCGAAGAATTGCTTGCCCAGGCCAAGGAGAAAACTCCCGACACGGCACAGATTTTGGTGCCCATCGGCCCCCGGCTGGGTGATCTGGTGATTGAGGCGGAGGGGCTTTCCAAATCCTTCGGCGACAAACTGCTGATCGATGATCTCAGTTTCAAACTGCCGCCGGGCGGCATCGTCGGCGTGATCGGGCCCAACGGCGCCGGTAAGACGACCCTGTTCAAGATGATCGACGGCCAGGAATCTCCGGACGGCGGCTCGATCCGGTTGGGCGACACGGTTACGCTCGGCTACGTGGATCAGTCCCGCGCCGATTTGGCGGACGACAAGTCGGTGTGGGAGGAAATCTCCGAGGGCCTCGACGAGGTCGATCTCGGCTACCGCACCATGCAGAGCCGGGCCTATGTCTCTCAGTTCAATTTCCGCGGCGCGGACCAGCAGAAGAAAGTCGGCCAGCTCTCCGGCGGCGAGCGCAACCGGGTACACCTGGCCAAGGTGCTGAAGTCAGGCGCGAATGTTGTTCTGTTGGACGAACCGACCAACGATTTGGATGTGGATACCTTGCGGGCGTTGGAGATCGCGCTGTTGGATTTTCCCGGCTGTGCGGTAATTGTCAGCCACGACCGCTGGTTCCTGGACCGGATCGCCACCCATATTCTGGCCTTCGAAGGGGACAGCCAGGTGGTCTGGTTCGAGGGCAATTACGGGGACTATGAGGAAGACCGGAAGCGCCGGCTGGGCGCGGACGCCGATCAGCCCCACCGCATCAAGTACAAACCCCTGACGCGGTAATCCGTCTTTTAGCTAAAGCTAGTTCTGAGAGACGTTGATGGTCTTGTCGCGGAGCGCGGTCAGCAGGCCTTCGACCTTGCCGCCGCTACGGCGAATGACCGAGCTGAATTCGGAGCGTTGGGTCTGCACCATGCTGACGCCCTCGACCACGATATCGATGATCTTGTAGCGGCCGTCGGGGAAGGTGATCCGCCAATCGACCCGGATCGGCTGTTGGGCGCCGCGGTCGACGAGGGATTTCACCAGGACATATTTGTCGTTGGCGATGGTGTTCTCGATCAGAAGCTTTTCGTTGGAGTAGTCCTTAAACCGGCTCGAATAGGTTACAACGATGAGGTCCTCGAACAGCTTCATGTACTGATCTTTTTCCGACTTCGAGGCCCGCTTCCAATAGCGGCCCAGCGCCAGACGGGCGATTGATTTCACGTCAAAATAGTTGCGAAGAATCTTGCGGAGATTCTGTTCCCGCTCCTGATCGCTGATGCTTTGACCGGTCAGGGACGTCACAGCCTCGTCGGCCAACGCCCGCACAAACTTGTTGGCGCCATCTGTAAATTCGCCGGCGGTACCAATCTGGGCGGGGGCCAGAACTGCTACGGCCAGTCCAAGAAATGCGGCAAGAACGCCGCGTCTAGACGGGATCATTTAACTTCTTATCGGCTTTTTGCTGCGTTCTCTTCCGGGTCTTCCATATCCATTTCTTCGCCGAGATCGGGCGCCGCCGGTGCATCGCTACTTGCGCCGTTTCGAATCTCATCGGCGCGACGCTGGCGGTACAGGCTTCGGATCGAGGCGTAGGGGTCAATGGATGATTTCTCAATGTCTTCCAACGCGTCCCACAATTGATCACGGGTATCAATGCCGCTGATGATCGTGCGGGTCAGGGGCACCCAATCATTGTCGGTATTGGCCGCCCACCAGTTGATGGGATCAAAGAACCAGTCCACCACTTTGCCGACCAGATCGCGAGGGTTGGACGGGCCAAACAGCGGCAGCATCAGGTACGGGCCGTCGCCCACACCCCACACGGCCAGGGTTTGACCAAAGTCCTCTTCATGGGGTTCAAAGCCGATAGCTTTCGCCTGATCGATGAAGCCGACTATGCCGAACGTGGTGTTGATGACAAATCTGGCAATCGTATCTCCGGCGCGCGCCATTTCTCCCTGCAACAGGTCGTTGGCCAGAATAACCGGCGTGCGCAGGTTCTGCAGGAAGTTATGAATGGCTTCGCGAATCGGGTCGGGGAAAATCGCCCGATAGGCGCCGGTAATCGGTTTGATGATCGCTTTGTCCAGGCCGTCATTGAATTTGTAAATCTGCCGATTAGTGGGTTCGGCGGGATCATTAGTTTTGTGATACTCCGCCAGCGCGTCAGGATCGCCCTCGGGCGCCGAGGCGCAATTCGCCAAAACAAACAGGCAAAGGAACATAACCGCAAATCGGCTGAATGATCGGGATAATTGTCTCACCACCTTAGTCATTCCCT
>JAYQGD010000494.1:0-2556 GCA_038140415.1 Rhodospirillaceae bacterium | reverse complement strand
CAACGAAGCCAACGACGTGCTGTCCGACGAGGAAAAGCGCGCCGCCTATGACCGGCTCGGCCATGCCGCGTTCGAACAGGGCGGCCCCGGTGCGGGCGGCTTCGACCAGGGCTTCGGCCACGGATTTTCCGGCTTTGCCGATATTTTCGACGAGATGTTCGGCGACGCGTTTGCCGGCGGCCGGGGCCGCGGCGGCGCACGCCAATCAGGCCGGGGCGCGGACTTGCGCTACAATATGGAGATTTCCCTGGCCCAGGCCTACAAGGGCAACAAGACGAATATCCGCGTGCCGACATCTGTTGCGTGCGGCGACTGCAAGGGCGTCGGCTCCAAGGGCGGTGCGGCGCCGGATACCTGCCCGTCCTGCAACGGTGCCGGCAAGATGCGCGCCCAGCAGGGCTTCTTTACGATTGAGCGCACCTGTCCGTCCTGCGGCGGCCAGGGCAAAGTCATCAAAGAGCCGTGCCCGAACTGCAGCAGCTCCGGCCGGGTGCATCAGGAAAAGACGCTGTCGGTCACCATCCCGCCGGGGGTGGAGGACGGCACCCGCATCCGCCTGTCGGGCGAAGGGGAGGCCGGGCTCAACGGTGCGGCGCCGGGCGATCTCTACATCTTTATATCCGTCGCGCCCCATCACATCTTCCAGCGGGCCGGCGCCAACATCTATTGCAAGGTGCCGCTGCCGTTTACCATTGCGTCCCTCGGCGGCCATGTGGAAGTGCCGACCGTGGACGGCAGCCGGGCGCGCATCACCATCCCCATCGGCACCCAATCCGGCCATCAGTTCCGGCTCAAGAACAAGGGCATGTCCATCCTGCGCTCCAAGGAGCGGGGCGACATGTTCGTGCAGGTCAATGTGGAAACCCCGGTCAATCTCACCAAGCGGCAGAAAGAACTGCTGCAGGAATTTGATAAAGAGGGCAAGTCCTCCGACAACAGCCCGGAATCCGAGGGCTTTTTCTCCAAGGTCAAGGACCTCTGGGAAGACCTGAAGGATTAGGGTAGTCTGCCGCCGCTGAAACGGCGGAAGAAAAAACGGGGGATCCCATGAAAATCGGAATTGTCGGCTGTGCGGGCCGGATGGGTCAGATGCTGGTCAAGGAAGTCCTGGCCACCGATGGCTGTGAGCTCGCCGGCGGAACGGAAGGCCCCGGCCATGCCGCGCTGGGCCAGGACGCGGCCGCGACCGCCGGGCTGCCGGCCACCGGCCAAGCCATCACCGATGACACGGCCGCGCTCTTTGAAGCCGCCGACACCGTCATCGATTTCACCATCGCGCCGGTGACCAAGGGCCATCTGGACCTGGCGGTCGAACACGGCACGGCCTTGGTGCTGGGCACCACCGGCCATGACGCCGCGCAAATGGCGGAGATCGAGGCCGCAGCGGAAAAGGCGGTGATCATCAAGGCGATGAATTTCTCCGTCGGGGTCAATGTGCTGTTCGCGCTGACCAAGCAATTGGCCGGCACGTTGGACGAAGACTTCGATATCGAAATTGTCGAGATGCACCACAAGCATAAAGTGGATGCGCCGTCGGGCACGGCCATCGGCCTGGGCGAGGCCGCCGCCGCCGGGCGCGGCGTTAATCTCGCCGACGTGGCCCAGCGGGGCCGGGACGGCATCACCGGTGAACGCAAGAAAGGCGATATCGGCATTACCGCGCTGCGGGGCGGTGATGTTGTCGGCGAGCATCAAGTGATTTTCGCGGCGGACGCGGAGCGGGTGCAGCTCGGCCACATCGCCACGTCACGGGGCATTTTCTCCCGGGGCGCGGTGCGCGCCGCGCTCTGGTCGGAGGGCAAGGCCCCCGGACTTTACGACATGCTGGATGTGCTGGGCTTTAAATCCTAGCCGGCATCAGTTTCCAATTGCGCCAGACGCAGACGCTGCAGCCCGTCCTGCAGGGCGTCAAACGCGCGCCGGCGTTCAGCGGGCGTGAGAAACGAGCCCACCTCGACCGCCCGGCCCTTGGAGCTGAGGGTCAGTTTGCCCGCCAGGTCCACGTTCAGCCACTGGGGCTGAAAGCGGAGAATGCTCTCGGAACCCCAACGGTCGATCTTGCGGACGAACAGGTCTTTGCCGGTGAGCACCACGAACTCCCGTGTGCGGGAATTGCGCCGGCAGAACTGATAGGCGGCGGCGAGTAAAACCACCTCTAGCCCCATGAAACCCAACACCGGGCCCGCGCCGACGGCATAGAAAATCAGCCCGAGGGTCACGCAAATCCCCGCAAACAGGCCCAATAGCCAACGGATGGCGGCTAGGCGCTCGACCAGGCCGGGGATCATCCGGATTTCGAACGGCAGGCCTTCCAAACCCTCAACGGTGGCGGCGGAATAACTGAGTTGAATCATGATCGCTCTTTCATCGGCGCGGCATCTTACGCGGTAAGCGCTGTCCCCTGAAACGATTTCTTTAGAGGGCAAAATGCGCTAATGCTGAGTTCATGAAAAAAGCCGATATCCAGACCTTTTACAGCGCACTGCGCGCCGCCAATCCCGAACCCAAGGGGGAGCTCAATTACGTGAACCCCTATACGCTGCTGGTCGCCGTGGT
>JAYQGD010000493.1:0-2569 GCA_038140415.1 Rhodospirillaceae bacterium | reverse complement strand
GCCATCCGCAACCGGTTCCGCATGCTGGCCACCATCCATCATCCGGACAGCCATTACGGCAATCACCAACGGATGAGCCAGCTCAACGCGGCCATGGAAGTTTTGAAAGCGTAATTTAACCGTCGAACCGGCCGGTACGGACGACACCCTTGAACGGGCGCATTTCATCCGCCAGCGTAACGACATCCCCGGTGGTGAAATATCCCTCGTCGTCGGTGGCCAGGGATTGGGGCTGATGCTTGTGCCATTGGCGCGGGCCCTGCCCGTGGGTCTTCACCCTTAGCTCAAACAGATCGCCCCGAGCCGCCATTTTCAGATAACTCCCCGGCAGGGGCAGGCCGATGTTTTCGTCCACGTCGGTGTCGAAATACATGAGCGAATTGACGGTCATGGTTTTGCCCGAACTGAAACTGGTGATGACGGGAATTTCCGACCGCTTCTCCATCTGCGTCATCCGGCGCAGCCGGGCCCGGAGATTGTCATCCGGCGCGGCGCCGACCACCCAGATGATCTGCACCTGACGGAAAAAGCCACTGCGCAGAAGTTTGTCCTCTTCAAGCCGGGGCACCAACGAACTGAGCGCCGGCAGATCGGTCACATGCACGGTGGGTGAGGGCGAGGTGAAATCCTCAACCCGGTTTTCTTCGCCGAACCGGTCGATATAGAGGGTGCCGCCGTTGCGCAGCACCATGAAGAACACCAGCCCGCCTGTCCCCGACAAATACCAGGGCGCGTCATCCACCACAATCGGCGGGCGCTGGGTCAAAAAGGGAACTAACGCCGCCAGAGCGTCTTGATTGGCGCACAATGTCTGTTGCGAGGCGACCACGCCGGTGAGCGACGCGCCATCGCCCATATAGCTTATTTTGGCGACGGTTTCGGGCGTCAGCTTGGCGTGGGCTTTTTTCGCCCCGCCCGTGCTCCACAACTTGATCAGCTTGTGAAAGGGCGTCACCGGCACGTTTGACGGCGGCTCCGCATCGACCACGATTTCCGCGCCGGCGGCATGCGCCATCGCTAGCGCGTCGGCGAACGGCTCCCCATCCGCGGCAAACACCAAGCCCGGACTTGTCTGTTCCAACACCCGCGCCAAATCGTCTTTGCGCGCCGGGTCCAGGGACATAGAGGGGCTCAGATGAATGGCGGGGATGCCCACGTCCATGGCCGCCAATTGCAAAAGCGCGTTCTCGATCCCGTTCTTGGACAGGATCATCAACGGCCGTTCTGCCGAAAGCTTGCGTTTTAGAAGGTTCTGCGCGATCGGCTGCAGGTGTTTGAACGCATCCCCGTAGCTCAGCGAGAACCAGCGGCCATCGCCGGCATATTTGGAAATAAACAGCCGTTCCGGATCTTCTTTGGCCCAGCGCCGGAGCCATTCACCCACATTGGCCGAGGGCGGATCGGGCAGGTCATAGGGGCTGCGCATGATCAGGCTGCCGTTCTCCAACCGTTTGATATCAACGGCCGGGCGGCGCAGCTTCAGCGGCGGGTTGGTCGTGTCTGCCATGCAACGTTCCCCAGAGGTCCTGTCAGGGTTATAGAGGAATCACTCCCTGAGCACGATACCTTTATGAACAACTGTTACGAAATTCCCCGAAATCAAGGGCGGCGGCGGCATTCGGGCCATAAAAAACCCGGAGACGGTGCTCCGGGTTTTTCGTGTTCAAGGAACGCAACTATTCCCGATTGCCGAACAGATGGAGCAGCATCAGGAACAGGTTGAGGAAGTCGAGATACAGATTGAGCGCGCCCATGATCGCTTTCTTGGACGTGGTTTCTGAATTGTCGCCTTCGTAATAGGAATGCTTGATCGCTTGCGTATCGTGCGCCGTCAGGCCGACAAACACCAGCACGCCGATCACGGAGATGACGAACTGCATCGCCTCCGACTGCATGAAGATGTTCACCACACTGGCGATGATGATGCCGATCAGGCCCATCATCAGGAAGCTGCCGAACTTCGACAGATCGCGCTTTGTGGTGTAGCCGTAGAGGCTCATCGCGCCGAACGTGGCGGCGGCGATGAAAAACACTCTCGCGATGGACGTTCCCGTGTAGATCAGGAAAATATTAGTCAGGGACAGGCCCATGATCACCGAAAAGGCCCAGAACAGCGCTTGCGCCGTGGACGCTTTCATCCGGTTGATGCCGAAGCTCAGCACCAGCACGAAGGCCAGTGGCGAGAACATCACCAGATAAGCCAGGCCCGTGGGCTGCACAAAGCCGCCCGGCACCTGCGTGTAGAGGGCGTTCATGATCGCCGGCACCTTGGTGCTGCCATAGGCGACGATGCCTGTCAGAACCAGACCGGAGGCCATATAGTTATAGACGCGCAGCATATATTGCCGCAGGCCGACATCCATATCGGCGGCCTGGGCCTGTGCATCCGTCATGTATCTCAGATCGTCAGACATATTTTCATAACTCCGTGTGACGCGATGAAACCTAGTTACCCGCTCCCTTATTTAGAACGGTTCTTAGTCGTAATATGGCAGAATCGTTGCCAGGATCAAGTTTTCATAACTCCGTGTGACGCGATGAAACCTAGTTACCCGCTCCCTTATTTAGA
>JAYQGD010000492.1:0-2579 GCA_038140415.1 Rhodospirillaceae bacterium | reverse complement strand
CCTATGTGCCGGCTGCCGCCAGCTTCCCCAACGGCTGCCACATCTGCGAAGTGGAGATCGACCAGGACACCGGCAAGATCGAGATTGTCCGCTATATCGCCGTTGATGATGTGGGCACCGTGGTCAACGCGCTGACCTTGGAAGGCCAGGTTCACGGCGGCATCGTCCAGGGCGCGGGCCAAGCGCTGATGGAAAACATCGCGTATGATCCCGACTCGGGCCAGTTGCTGTCGGGCTCCTTCATGGATTACGCCATGCCCCGGGCCGACGACATGTGTCACTTCGAAATCAGCTCGAACCCGGTCCCGGCCAAGACCAACCCGCTTGGCATCAAAGGCGCGGGCGAGGCGGGCACCACCGGCGCCCTGCCGGCGGTGATGAACGCGGCCAATCACGCGCTGTCGTATCTGGGTATCCGGCATGTCGAAATGCCGCTGACGGCGGAGAAAGTCTGGCAGGCAATCCGCGCGGCAGGCTAGCCACAGCGGCGCAGTTGCGGGGCGCCGGCGTCGGAAAGCGCCGGACCATGAATCATCTGAGTTACATTGGCCCAGAATGCGGCCGCTTCACACATGGCGCACGGCCGCGAGGTGGAATACATCACCGCGCCGGACAGGCTGGTAGAGCCAAGCCGCCGGGCGGCGTCCCGAATGGCCATCATCTCCGCATGGGCTGATGGATCAACGTTGGTCACCACCTGACTGGGGCCAAAGCCGACGATCCTGCCGTCTTTAACGACCACCGCGCCAAAACTTTGATCTCCGGCTTTGACCGCTTCATCCAGCATACGCTCGGCTTCCGCCATGAACTGGCGCGGGGTGGCGGCATCCGAGGCAAAGGCGCTGGGAGTGCTAACCGCCGCCACCGCGGTTAGTCCACCCATTAGAAAACCTCGACGATCCAGTTTTGTCCTCTGCATAACCAACGCCACCTTTAGTTCGCGAGAGTGGTCTGAATGAAATCCACCACCTCTGCGCCGACGCCCTCATCTTCTGTGCCGATGCAGAAGGCCTCCGACAGATGGTTGTGGCCGATGAACTCCCTGATCCTCGGCACGTTGCCGTGATCCGTCGCCAGCTTGGCAGCCAGGGCCAGGGCCAGCGTCTGGAAATTCGGCGTATCCAGCTCGGCAAAGCCGATAAACACCGGAATGTCCGGACGATCGATATTCAAAAGCGTCGCCATCTCGTCATACTTGGCCGGATCGTCGCCGTAATAGGCCTTGTGATTGTCGGGCGTGTTCACCCGCGTCACATCGTAAGAGCCGGACAACAGGATCAGCCCGGCCGCCCCGGCCCCTTGCCCCTCATGGAACCGGGATTGAAGCGCATAGGCCGAAACATGTGTCGCCCCGGCGGAATGACCCATCAGGAATATCTTGTCGGGATCGCCGCCAAACTCGGCGATGTTTTCCCGCGCCCAGCTCAAGGCTGCGCCCACATCCTCGGCACCGGCCGGCCAGGGATGATCCGGCGCAAGCCGGTAGGTCGAGTTGACGCCGACCATGCCCTGGGTAGCAAAATAGCTGGCCACATTGCCGTAAAGCGCACTGCCCGGCTGGTTCTTGTAGCCCTGCACCAGCCCGCCGCCGTGAAAAAAGACCACCACGGGCAGACCGGTCCCGCCGCCTTCGGGCGCGTGCACATCCAGCAAATGCCGCTTCGGATCGGGGCCGAAGGAAATGTCGCTGGTAAAATCGATGCCGGACCAATTGGCCTTGGCCAGAAGCGGTTCATACAGCAGACGGGTGTCCTCGACGATGTCGGGACCGAATTTCTGGCCGATTTCCGCCAGTCGGGCCGCCACGCTCGCCGGCTTGGGCCGGGCCAGCGAGGCCGGGGGCGTATCCATCTTGTTCATGGTGTTTTCCTCTCCAGTATCTGCAAAAAGAGTAGTCAGCGCGCGCGCGTAAGTCGAGAGATTCACCGCCGCCGGGGCTTGCCAAGCGCGTCCGGACGCGGAAAAATTCAGACGGACGGAACCAGGGAGACCGCCATGCTCGACGAAGCCAGAAACCGCCAGCTCATGGAAGTCAGCGCCGGCACGCCCATGGGCGAGCTGCTGCGCCGCTATTGGATGCCCTTCGCCGCCGCCAGCGAGTTTGCCGATAAAGATACCAAACCGGTCCGGCTGATGGGCGAAGACCTGGTGGCCTATAAGGATAAGAGCGGCAATTACGGCCTGATCGACCGCCACTGCCCCCACCGCCGGGCCGATCTGTCTTATGGCTTTGTTGAAGAGTGCGGACTGCGCTGCAATTACCACGGCTGGCTCTACGACCATAACGGCGATTGCCTGGCTCAGCCGTTCGAGGACACGTCCGGCGACAACGAGAAAGCCCGCGCCGGGGTCAAAATCAAATCCTATCCCGTCGAGGAAAAAGCAGGCCTTCTCTGGGCCTATATGGGACCGGCGCCTGTACCCTTGGTGCCGACCTGGGAGCCCTTCACCTACGAAAATTGCTTCGTACAAATCGTGTTCTCGGAAATCCCCTGCAATTGGTTTCAGTGTCAGGAGAACTCCATCGATCCCGTGCACTTCGTATGGATGCACGCTAATTGGAGCCAACGGCTGCGGGG
>JAYQGD010000491.1:0-2597 GCA_038140415.1 Rhodospirillaceae bacterium | reverse complement strand
GGATTTTCATCCGGCTGCCGTTGCCGATCTTGCCCACATAGAAGTTGCTGGCGGTGAAGCCCTCGAACACGTCGACATTGTCCTTATAGGCCGCTTCATCGCCGCTGATATGGATCGAGGCCAGGCCCTTGGCCAGCATCGCCGGCGTGGCGCTGATCGGGGCATCCAGCATGGTGATGCCGGCGGCTTTTAGCTCGACACTGGCGGCGATTTTTTGGTCCACCTGAAGGGTGGAGCATTCGATCAGCACCTGCCCCTTTTTGCCGGCCTTGATGACCTGGGCCACCACGTCCTGCAGCGCCGCATAGTTGGGCAGCGAGGCAATTACAATGTCGGCTTGCGCGGCCACGTCCGCGGCGTCTTTGCCCGCCGTCAGGCCCAACTTGTCGAGGGCGGCCATGCAATCGGGCTTGATGTCATAACCGCAGACACTGAACTGCTTTTGCAACAGATTACCGGCGATACTGCCGCCCATCGGGCCCAGGCCGATGACGCCCACTGTCTTGCTCATGATTTTTTCCTCCCCGAATCGGGTTGCTTAAGATTTTACTGGCCGGATTGTCCGCCCTTGTTGACCACGTTCCGGATGACATCCAGCACCACGTTGGTCGCCGTATCGAGCAGCACCGCATCGTTGCCGACAATGGCCCGTTCCGTACCTTCCTTGGGCGGTCCCAGCTTGGCCTGAAGGTCTTCCGGGAACTCGCTCTTCTGTAGGCCCGGCGGCAGTTTGCCGTTCCGCTCCAGCTGCTTTTGCAGGCCCGGGGGAAGTTTATCCCGCTTGGCCAGACCCGGCGGCAGGCCTTTGCCCCGGCCGCGGCCCTGGCCTTTGCCCTTTTTGTTCTTGTGCTTGCCTTTGCCGGCCTTCCGGCCGTCTTTGTCATCATCGTCGTCGTCATCGTCTTTGACGACGGAAGAGGTGGAGCCGGTCGAAGCATTCGTTGTCTGGCCTGTGGATTGGCCCGTCGTCTGATTAACCGTGTTGTTCACGGTTTCGCGGATCACCGTCTGCACCGTCTCGCCGACCGTCGGGGTGTTCTCGGCGCCGGTGGCTTTCGCGGCCGCCGCGCCCAGAACCTGACGGATGATGGATCTCTCCGCTTCGCTGAACAGCGTGCCGATAACATTACCTTGCGCCGCCGGTTGTTGCGGCGAGGGTTGTTGTGGCGGCGGTGAAGACTGCGCCAGCGCCGCGCCGCTCACAAACACGGCGAGGCTCAATGTCAGAAGAAATCGCATCATGGTTCTGCTCCCTGTTTTGTTGGTTTGTCCCTCAAGAGCAGACACCTTATCTCTACCCGGCGCTATAGTCGGCGAAGCCCTTGCCCTCCTCGGCCAGGGATTTCAGCAGACCCGACGGTTTGACCCAATCGCCATAGTCGTCGTGCAGGGCCAAAACCTTATCATAGATTTTGTCCAGGCCCACCAAATCCGCATAGAACATGGGCCCGCCCTGATAGCGGGGGAAGCCGTAGCCGTAGTGCCAGATCACATCGATATCGCCGGCGCGGATGGCAAGGCCCTCTTCCAGCACCTGCGCGCCGGTGTTGATCATGGAATACAAATACCGCTCCAGAATTTCCTCGTCGGTGAAATCCCGGCGGGTGAAGCCCAGCTCGTCCGAGGTTTTGAGGATCAATTCCTCGATCATCGGTTCCGGCGCGCCCTTGCGGTCGCCGTCGGCATAGGTGTACCAGCCGCCGCCGGTCTTCTGGCCGTAGCGTCCGGTTTCATAGACCTTGTCCAGGATCACCGATTGACGCCGGTCGCCGGTCTTTTTCTTCTGCTCCTCGCGGATCAGGTAGCGCACGTCGATGCCGGCCAGGTCGTTCATCTGGAACGGCCCCATGGGGAAGCCGAAATCGTAGATGACCTTATCCACCTGCCAGGGCAGCGCCCCTTCTTCCACCATGAACTCGGCGATCCGGGCCGCCACGTGCAGCATCCGGTTGCCGACGAACCCGTCGCCCACACCGACCAGCACGCCGGTTTTCTTCAAGACCTTGGAGAGGTCCATGAGCGTGGCCACGGTTTCCTTGGACGCCGCCTCGGTCCGCACATTTTCCATCAGCTTCATGACGTTGGCCGGGCTGAAGAAGTGCGCGCCGCAGACCTTGTCGGGCCGGGCCGTGGCCGCACCGATTTCGTTGATGTCCAGCGACGAGGTATTGCTGGCGAGGATGGTTTCCGGCTTACACGCGCTGTCCAGATCGGCGAAGATTTTCTTCTTCAAGTCCATGTCTTCGAACACCGCTTCGATGACGATGTCTGCGTCGGCCACGTCGGCGTAGTCGGTGGTGCCCGAGATCAGCCCCATGCACGCGTCCATGGCGTCCTGGGTAATCCGCCCGCGGGAGACGGAGCCGGCGTAGTTCTGCTCCACCTTGCCCAGACCGGCGGCCAGCGCATCCTCCGACACATCCACCAGGGAGACCGGAATGCCGGCATTGGCGAAGTTCATGGCGATGCCGCCGCCCATGGTGCCGCTGCCGATGACGGCGGCCTTCCGGATCGGCAGGGCCTCGGTATCTTTGGGCACGTCCGGAATTTTGGCGACTTCGCGCTCGGCAAAGAACATAAAGCGCATGGCCTTGGCC
>JAYQGD010000490.1:0-2609 GCA_038140415.1 Rhodospirillaceae bacterium | reverse complement strand
CGCCGGAACTGTTTATGCTGGGCGTGCTGGGCCTGACCATGGTCGGCGCGCTCAGCGGCGGCTCCATGCTCAAAGGTCTTACGGTCGCCTTGTTCGGGATTCTGCTCTCCACCATCGGCTACGCGGATTCCGATCCGATCCCCCGCTATTTCTTCGGCACGGATTATTTGCTCGACCGGTTGCCGTTGATCCCGGTGGTGCTCGGCCTGTTCGCCATTCCCGAGTTGATGGAGCTGGCGATCCGCAATGTCTCCATCTCCCGCGTGCCGAAAGAGCAGGGAGAGGGCGGCGGCATGATGGAAGGCGTGCGCGACGCCTTCCGCCATTGGTGGCTGGCGACCCGCTGTGCGGCAATCGGCACCTATATCGGGATGCTGCCGGGCCTGGGCGCGGCGATTGTCGACTGGGTTGCCTATGGCCATGCGGTGCAGAGCGCCAAGGACAAGTCCAAGTTCGGCAGCGGCGATATTCGCGGCGTCATCGCGCCGGAGGCCGCCAACAATGCGACACGCGGCGGCTCTCTCCTGCCGACGGTGGCGTTCGGTATCCCCGGCAGCCTGGGTACGGCCATCCTGCTGAGCGTTCTTCTCATCGTCGGGCTAAAACCCGGCCCCGATATGCTGACGACCGAGCTGCACATTACGTTCTCCATGGTCTGGACGTTGGTGATCGCCAATATCGCGGCGGCAGGCTTGTTGATGATGTGGAGCCGCCAGGTCGCTAAGGTGGCCTTTATTCCGGGGCATCTGGTGGTGCCCGGCGTGATCGTTTTTGTGTTCATGGGTGCGTGGCTGGCCGGTGTGGCGCTCGGCGATTGGATCAGCTTGTTCGTCATGGGCATCGTCGGGTTCGTGATGAAGCGAGGCGGCTGGCCGCGCCCACCGCTGATCCTGGCCATGATCCTGGGCGGCATTATGGAAACCCGGTTCCTGATCAGCAACGTGGCCAATGACGGCTACGGCTGGATCACCCGGCCCATCGTGCTGATCATCCTGGTGCTGATCCTGCTCACCATCGGTTTCGCCGTCCGCAGTTATTTCCGGGATAGGGAGACGTTAAGCCAATCAGAAGGCGAGGGGAGTGAACGCAATCCGCTTCTGTCCCTGCCGTTCTCCACCCTGCTTTGTGTGATCTTTGCGGTTGCCGCCGTTCAAGCGCAGGCTTGGCCATCGGAGGTCCGGCAGTTCCCGATTATGGCGTCGGTGCCGGGTTTTTTGATGGCCCTGGCAATTGTTGTCTTCGATTTTCGCGCGGCGCGGGGTGCGGTGGCCGAGAACGGTTCATTCGGCAACGCCTGGGCGGCCGCGTCGGAACAAGCCGTGCTGCCCCGCGCGCTCAAGTTCTTAGGCTACATTCTGTTGCTTGTGGCCTTCATGCCGGTGATCGGCCAGAAGCTGGTGCTGCCGCTGTTCGTCTATCTCTATCTCAGCCGGTGGGGCCAATTCAGCTGGAAGGTCTGTCTGGGCTACGCGTTGGGTAGCTGGTTGCTACTGGTGGGCTTCTACGACCGGATCATGAGCCTGCAGTGGTATCCGTCGCTGCTCTATTACGGTGCGCCGGATGAGTGGCCGTCCTGGCTGCCAAGTTGGCTGTTCCTGTAAACTGGTTTCGGAGGAGACATCCATGAGCGCTGATACGCTACCCCCGTTTCATATCGATGTGTGCAAGCCCGGCCAGCGGGAACCGGGGATGATAATGTTCAATGTGCGTCCCGGCGGCGTGGCGGAGCACTCTGGCAACGTTGGCTGGTTCTTAGGGGTTAACCAGGCAGGGGAGATCGCGCTCGATCTGACATTCGACTCCCCGACCCAGGATTCCCGGCTGCTGCCCAACGGCAACATCCTGATCTCCCTGACCGCTGCCGGGCTGATCATGGAGGTCCAGCCGGACGGATCGTTGGTTCGCCAGTGGCACATTGCGGGTAAGTGGACGGACAAGACGCCGCCGGAGGGCAGCATCGAGATTGACGCGCTCCTGACCCATCACACGATCAATACGTTTGCCAACGGCAACCTGATGCTGCTGACCGCCGAGATGCGGGAGCTGGACGACTGGCCGCAGACCGACGATGACCCGAGCGCGCCCCGCGGCAAATCCAAAGTCATCGGCGACGTGGTGCTGGAGGTTGCGCCGGACGGGGAGATCGTCAACCGGATTAAAATCTTTGACGTGTTGGACCCAACCCGGCTGTGTTACGGCAGTTGCGCCGGTTATTGGCGGCCGCGAGGATTCGACGACAGTTTCGATTGGTGCCACGCCAACTCGGCGATCCACGACACCCGTGATGACTCGATCATCATGTCATTTCGCACCCAAGACTGTTTGATCAAAATCGACCGGCAGAACGGGGAGCTGAAATGGATACTGGGCGATCCCGGCAATTGGCGGGAGCCCTGGGCAAGCAAGCTGTTGAAACCCGACGCCTCCGTCGCCTGGCAGTATCACCAGCATGATTGCTCCATCACGCCGGACGGGAACTTACTATGCTTCGACAACGGCAATTGCCGCGCTGTGCCGTTCGAAGCGCAAATGTCCGATGACCAATGCTACAGCCGCGCCGTCGAGTTCGACATCGACGAAGAGGCAATGACCGTCCGCCAGGTTTGGGC
>JAYQGD010000489.1:0-2611 GCA_038140415.1 Rhodospirillaceae bacterium | reverse complement strand
CGAACGCGATGTTCAAGGTCAAATTGGACAACGATCACGAAATTCTGGCGCACACCGCCGGAAAAATGCGGAAGCACAGGATTAGGGTGTTGGCCGGCGACCGGGTCAACGTGGAAATGACCCCGTACGATCTCACCAAGGGCCGCATTACCTTCCGCTTCAAGTAAGCTTTGCCCTCTGGCAGAGGAAGCCAATTCCATGCCGGACTCCTTAAATCCAAAACTTATTCTCGCCTCCGCCTCGCCCCGGCGGCTTGATTTGCTTCGCCAGGTGGGGATAGAGCCGGACGAAATTCTCCCCGCCGATATTGATGAGACGCCTTTGAAGGGCGAACTGCCGGCCGATCTGGCTCAGCGGCTGGCGGCGGAGAAAGCGGCCGCCGTTGCTGCATCACATCCTAACGCGTTTGTCCTGGCTGCCGACACGTTGGTCGCCTGCGGCCGGCGGCAGTTGGGCAAGCCCGCGGATGCGGACGAGGCGCGCCGCTTTCTTAAGTTTCTATCGGGCCGGCGGCATCGGGTGATCGGCGGCGTGACCGTGATCGCCCCCGGCGGTAAGAAAGCCTCCCGCACGGTGAGCACCATGGTGCGGTTCAAACGCCTGTCCGAGGGGGAGATCGCCGCTTATCTCGACACGGTCGAATGGCAGGGCAAGGCCGGCGGCTACGCCATCCAAGGCCGGGCCGCCGCCTTTGTAGCCGCGATCAACGGCTCCTATCCAAACGTGGTCGGCTTGCCGTTGGTGGAGACCGTCAATCTCCTCACCGGACAGGGTTATCCGGCATGACAGCGGAAGTGTTCATTCGCTGCGGACCGGGGGAGCGGCGCATCGCGCTGACGGAGAACGGCAGGATCTCTCGCGTTTTGATCGACCGGGACCATGAACCGAGCCTGGTCGGCGCGGTCTATGCCGGGCGCATCGCCGGCGTCATCAAGGGCCTGAATGCCGCGTTCGTGGAGCTGGACGGGGATTTGACCGGCTTCCTGGCCGCGCCGGATGCACAGGTGTTCGATCGCCAGCGGGAAAAGCCCAAGCCCATTGATGCGTTGTACAACGAGGGAGATGCTGTCCTGGTGCAGGTCAGCCGGGACGGCTTTGACGGCAAGGGACCCAAGCTGACCACGCGCATCGATCTCGCGTCCGAGAACCTGATCCTGTCGGTGGCGCGCCCCGGTCTCAATATTTCTCAGAAGATTCAGGATGCCGCCACCCGCGCCCGGCTGGAGGATATCCTGGAACCGGCGCTGCCGACGGACGCCGGCCTGATTGTCCGAACGCGCGCGGCGGATGCCGGCGACGCGGTTGTGGAACGTGAAGTCGCGGGACTCACCGGCAAATGGGCGGCGATCAAGGCCGCCGACGAAGCCGCTGAGACGACCCAATGTTTGATGCCCGCCCCGCCTGCCGCACTCGCATTTCTGGCCGATCACTATGACATGCGGCTCACGCGGATCGTTCTGAATGACCGCAAGCTGGCCAATGATCTGGCTGCGGCCTGCGAGGAACAATTGCCGGGTTTGGCAGCGCTGATTTCCCATGAAGCCGGTGGGCGGTTGTTCGATATTCATGACTTGGACGATCAGTGGACGGAACTCCTGCAGCCCGCTGTCCCCTTGCCCGGCGGTGGCCGGCTGATCATTGAAGAAACGGCGGCGCTTACCGCCATCGATATTGATTCCGGACCGAAAGAGAGCGGCGAGCGGCCCGAGGATCATAACCTCAGGATTAATCTGGCGGCGGCGGCGGAGATTCTGCGGCAAATCGGTCTGCGGGATATCAGCGGCCAGATCATGATTGATTTCCTCCCTCAGCGGGATCCGGAAAACCGGGAAGAAATCGCCGCCGAGCTGGACGCGCTCTCCGGGCCGTTGCGCCGGGAGTTGAACTTCTTCGGTTTTACCCGGCTGGGCCTGTTCGAGATGACGCGCCGCCGCCGCCGGCCGTCTTTGGCGCAGAGCGTGTTTACGGAAGACGGCCGGCACCTGTCGCCGGCGACCATCGCCTTGGACGCG
The DNA here is from genome assembly GCA_038140415.1 of Rhodospirillaceae bacterium. Classification (GTDB taxonomy): domain Bacteria; phylum Pseudomonadota; class Alphaproteobacteria; order Rhodospirillales; family UBA2165; genus JAYPHU01. Next base: position 599 of record JAYQGD010000489.1, on the reverse strand, counting down.
CTGTATTGTGTCCGCCAGGAAGCCGCCAACCATCCCGGCCGGACGCCGGCGCTCGAGCTGCCGGACGATGTCGCCCGAGTTCTGGAAACCGGCGCCGTCTCCCCGGCCCGGCGGGAGCTCGAGACTAAACTCGGATTGACCATTGAACTCCGGGCGCAAAAAAGCCACCCTGCCGCCGGGTATGATCTGACCTTCGGGAAGCCGGCACCATGAACGACAAAATCGTCAAATTGGAAGACGCCCGCGCGCAGCAGGAAGTGGCCAAGTCCAATGGCCGCAAATGCGCCAATTGCGGCAAACCCGTGGTCCATGCGTTCCGGCCCTTTTGTTCCAAACGCTGTTCCCAGCTCGACCTGGGACGCTGGCTGAACGAGGAATACACGGTTCCGGTGGTCGAATACGACGATATCGAGGATGCCGAGGGTATGGACGGCGTCTTGGGTCAGCCCTATCAGCCCCCTGAAAACTAAAAACAAACCCAAACCCGTAATTCTATTATTATTTCGACAAATTAGAAAAAATTATATTTTCTAGTATTTAACGACTGAGAATTGGGGTACATTACCATGAGGCGAGATACGGCGGTCGTCGGCGTCAGC
>JAYQGD010000488.1:0-2611 GCA_038140415.1 Rhodospirillaceae bacterium | reverse complement strand
AAGCCGAACTGGTGGATCGGATAGCTGGGATTGGGCACCAGGATCACGTCGCCTGGGCTGGTGATGGCGGACGCGAGGTTTGCCAACCCTTCTTTCGAGCCCAAGGTGACAATGGCTTCAGAATTCGGATCGATATCCACGTTGAAGCGGCGCTGGTAATAAGTGGAGATCGCCTTGCGCAGTCCGGGAATGCCCTTCGACGCCGAATAGCGATGGGTGCGCCCGTCATGCACGGTTTCGATCAGCTTTTCGACAATGTGCGGCGGCGTCGGGGAATCAGGATTACCCATGCCGAAGTCAATAATGTCTTCCCCGGCAGCTCGCGCCTTGGCCTTCATGTCGTTCACTTCATTGAACACATACGGCGGGAGACGCTTAATCCTGTGAAATTCCTGATCCATGATCCTGTATCTTTTTAAAGCCAGATTGATGCAACGGTTTTCGCTTTGATGGCCCCTCAAAGCAAACCAAAACTAACCAAAGAAGATGTCAATTAGGTGGCGTGGTTTGTCTAGAAATCGATGAAAATTTCGGTTCGCCTGTTTCCGGCCTCACCCGAGGGCATATGTTCCCGATACTTGGGTTCATTGTCCGAAACAGCGCCGACGAACAAACTGTCGGCCGATGTCCCCAATTTCATCAATTCCTTAGCGACGATATCCGCCCGTTCCGAGGAAACTTCGAAATTGACCATCTTGTGGCGAACAGGCTCCAGATTGCGGGTCCGATGGCTTGCATGACCGACAACGCGGATGGTGCCGCCGACTTTTTTGTGTTGACCGACGACCTGACGCAAAATGCGGCGGTCACGAGCGGCCAGCTTAGAGGAACCGTTGGCAAAGATGATCGTCGCGACCTGATAGGAGCCGCGCACGCCTGACGGATTAAATTCGGAAAGGGACCGCACCCCCGGAATGGCCGTGCCGGAAACGGCCGGCGCATTGCCTTGTATGGCGTTGGCCGTTGAAACTGTCTGCACGCCGTTGCCGGAAATCACCACGGTGCCTTGCTGACCGGCAGGCACCGGCGAAATCGCCGCCATTTGCACGGCGGGTTCCCTGAAGCTTGATTGCTGTTCCGGGCCGGAGGTCTGCGGCGGCGGCGGTGGCGTCACTTGCGGCGGCGCAGGCATGGGCTTGGCCGGCGGTGTCGTTGCCATTTCCTGTTTCATCGGCTCCGGCTTAGGAGCCGGCATCGGCGCCGGTTCCGGGGCCTTCACAGCGGTTTGCGGCGCAGGCGCAGGGCTCGGTGTCGATGTCGTCAGGGGATTGGATGCTTCGCCCTGACGCTGGATCACTTCGTCGGAATAGCGGCGCGCGCTCTCCTGGTCTGCGACCAAGCCTTCTCGGATCCGTTCCCGCTCAGCAGGCGAACTCGTAGCCGGCTTAGGTGGCACGGAAGACAATTTGGGAAATTCCTCATTCGCACCGGGCGCCGGCTTGTCCCGGTCCGCGACCAGCTCGTTGGCCGGCTTTTCCGCCGCGTCATCCGCTTTTTTGGTTTCATCACCGGAAATGGACTCCTTGACGCTCTTGTACCATTCGACCGGATTTACGGCATCAGGTACGGACGAACACCCAGCAAGCAGCAACGCCGCGCCGAAAACAACGCCGGAACCCGTAAGTGGCAGCTTAAACTTCGACTCCATAATCCCCTCGCTCACATGTCACTTTGCCGCGCAAACTCCCCGGCAGCAAAAACCATGAGTGCAGTCATATCGCTTATATTCTTAACAGAAGACAAACGACCATAAATTTCCCCGATAAATAAAGGATTTAGCGGTCGTTGAAAACCGATTTCACCCGATTTTCCGCCTACTTGTCTGACGTATTGGGGACGCGTGTCGCGCCGTCGGTTTCCAGGTTCTCGGTCAAACCATATCCCGCCTCTTCCGGAATCCGGAAGATAATGCCCTCGTCGGTCCGGGTCACGTCAGGTTCAACGGGGATAATCGTATCCGCCGCCGCAGCGGCGAGCGCATCATCCACGGTGTGGGACTGGCCCGCTTTCTTCAAATTCATCCGGGTCGCGAAGACGATTTTGAAGTCCTGATCAGCCGCCGCCTGCAGAGCTTTTTCCGGCGAAATCCAAAGGGAATCCACGGATTCCCCCTGATCGTGGGAGCCTTGCTGATCCTCAGGCGCGCGGGCCATGAAAAACCAGGTGTCAAACCGCTTGGGGAACGGCGACGGCGTGATCCACCACGCATAGGGCACCATCAGATCACAGGCCAGGATGAGGTTTTCGGCTTCCGCCATCTCGCGCATGCCGACATCGCCCGCATGCACCGCGTTCCGGTATTTCTCCCCCAGTTCATCCGCCCGGTCTCTACCGATCAGCGCGCCGTCGTGTTTGTCCCGCGCCAGCAGAAAACCGGCTTCTTCAAAGGTTTCCCGGATGCCGCACACCCTATTGCCGATCTCGACCGGGCTTAGGCCATCGACCCCGTCGCAGAGATCGCCCCAGCCGTGCTCAATATCACCCGGATCGGTCTTGCCGCCGGGAAACACCAGCGCCCCGCCGGCAAAGTCGATGCCGGAATGCCGCTTGACCATGAACACCTCGAACCCGCCCGGACGGTCCCGCAACAGCAGCACGGTGGCGGACGGAA
>JAYQGD010000487.1:0-2615 GCA_038140415.1 Rhodospirillaceae bacterium | reverse complement strand
ATCTCGTTGTCCGTATGGTGCGCCTTGTGCAGCCGCCATAGGAACGGCACCCGGTGATTGGCCCGGTGCCAGAAATAGTCGAACAGATCCAAGACGATGACCGAGATGATAATCTCCGGCCAGCTATGAAGTCCCAGCCAGCGGCCGAGGCCCCAGCCCTGCTCCTCGACATAGACCACCCAAAACAGAAACGGCACATAGATAAAGGCCCGGACCAGCGCCGTGTTCAGCGCCGCGATAACGGCGTGAAAAGCCAGGCGCCTGACCCGGCCGTCCGCGCTGCGGCGCGCGGGCGCGAGGGATTCCAAAAAGAAAAACAGGCAAAGCCCGCCGATGAAGATCCACAGCCGGCCCGTATCCAGATCCAGTTCCATGGGGCCTATGCTTAGCGCAGCCAGCCCGCTTGATCCATGGCCTTGATTGTCCCTTGCAGAAACCGGGGAGGCGGGTACGCTTCCGGCAGGGATCAATCAGTTTCAGAGGAAAGGCTCAAGAACATGTCAGGATTTACAGGGGGATGCTTTTGCGGCGCGGTTTGGTATGAGGTCACAGGCAACCCGGTGATGGTCCGCAACTGCCATTGCGACGACTGCCGCAGGGTCACCGGCGCGTCGTTCGCCACCAACGTCTTCGTCAAACGGGAGGATTTAAACGTGCTGCAGGGCGAGCTGACGACCTTCGAGCACGTCGCCGATAGCGGCAATGCCCGCGCCCAGGAATACTGCGCCAAGTGCGGGACGTCGGTGTTCAGCCTCGGCGCCCGGACCCCGGGCATGAAAGCCATCCGCATCGGCACCATCGACGACGCGAGCGGCCTCACGCCCATGGCCAATGTCTATACAGCCAGGGCTTTGTCGTTCACGAAGATCGACGAGAGCCTCGAGAATTCGGACGAGATGCCGGGGTAGGGATAACGCAGGGACCTGAACCAACAGGCGTTTTTGAAAGTTTTAATCGTCATGCCTCATGCCACCGCGCCCGATGGCGTCAAACTTTACTACGAAGAAGCCGGCCAAGGCGCGCCGCTGCTTTTCATCCACGAGTTTGCCGGAGATTACCGGAGCTGGGAGGCGCAGATGCGTTTCTTTTCCCGTCGGCACCGCTGCATCACCTATTCCGCGCGAGGCTATCCGTTGTCGGATGTTCCGGATCAAGAAGATCATTATGGCGCCGGCCACGCCCGCGATGACGCCCTGGCCGTGCTTGATCATCTCGACATCGAGAAGGCCTACGTCGTCGGGCTCTCTATGGGAGCTTATGCCGCGCTGATGGTGGGGCTGGAGCATCCGGAGCGGGTGCTCGGCATCGGCGCCGTTTCCGGTGGCTCTGGCAGCGAGCCCGATCTAGTGGATGAGTTTCGGGAAACCTGCCGGAACCGCGCCGACGAGATTGAACGCAGCGGCGCAGCGGCATTGTTGCAGGCCATGGGCCAAGGATCGGGTCGGGTGCAATTCAAAAACAAGAACCCGCGCGGTTATGCCGAATTCCTGTCCTGGCTTCAGGAACATCCGACCATCGGCTCGGCCCTCACCATGCGCTGTTTTCAAGGGGGGCGTCCGTCGCTCTGGGAGTTCGCCGACCGCTTCAAACAAATGTCCGTGCCCACATTGATTGTCGTCGGCGACGAGGACGAGGCCTGTATTCGCCCAGGGCTCTATCTGAAGCGGACAATTCCCAGCTCCGGGTTGGTGTTTTTTCCCAAGACCGGCCATTGTGTCGCCCAAGAGGAGCCCGATCTCTTCAACCGGACGCTCGCCAAGTTCATCGCCCAGGTCGAGGCCGGCCAATGGACGCCCCGCGACCCGGCGGCGACCCTTCTACCCTTCCCCGGCGTCGATTAGGCCGGGCAGCGGCTATCCCTCACCTCAATACCCGTTCCCCCCGGTCCAACATTTTTGAGAAAACCGGCGAGCGAACGAGCCCACCCCATTGAAGCGCCGGTAAGCGGTCACAATATTGAGGGAACGAAATAGTGTAGGTGCCGGAAACTCGATCTTGGTTGAACCATTGACGCAGCAAACAGCCCCGGACAAAGCCTCTCTCTACGACCGATTGGGCGGGCGCAGCAGGTTGGAGCATGTCCACAACGCATTTTACGCCAAGATATTCAGCCATCCCGATTTTGCGGCCCTGTTCAACGGGCTCCGCATTGATCATCAAGTGAGCCAGCAAACGGAATTTATGATGGGGCTGTTCGGTGGACCAAAGATATTTGGGGGACGCCCGCCGAAGGGGGCTCATCAACATCTTTATATTACGGAAGAACAGTTTGAACTTCGCCACAAGATCCTGGGCGACACTTTGTTGGAGTTCGGCATTCGGGGAGAATTGCGGGAGAGGTGGCTGTACTATGACAATTCATTCAAATCGCAGATCGTAAAATCTTCCATCGACCAATGCGAAAAACGGTATACGAATGACCGCATCCGATTTGTTCCCAGATTTGTAAAGTAAGCTTAGAAAACAACCCGCCGAACGATCTCGCCCCAACCTGATGGCCGTTTACCCGACGTCTTCAGCCCAAATCACGCTCAGGTTGAGCCTTCCGATTCTGACCCAATGTATGGACCGGCTGCGGTTTGCAATTGTGATTTTGCGGAATATCGGAAGTCGCT
>JAYQGD010000486.1:0-2616 GCA_038140415.1 Rhodospirillaceae bacterium | reverse complement strand
TGGCGAGGCGCGCATTCCCCGACGCATCGGCGATGGCCCGGTGGAAATCCCGGTTGTAGGCCACCCATTCCGCCAACTGGTCGGTGGCGTCGGTCGTGCGGAACTGATCCAGCGCCATGAGCGTCGTTTCGGACGCGGTCTCGATGGCGCGTTTGATGCAGGATTTCTCCAACAGGATACGGGTCTCGTAGAGTTCTTTCGCGTCAGACAGGGAAATCGGCTGCACCCGGTAGCCCCGGCGCGGCAATACTTCGATCAGCCCCTGCTCCTGCAGGCGCAACAGCGCATCCCGGACCGGGGACTTACTGACCGCATAGCGGGCCGCCAGGTCTTTCTCCTGGATGATGGCGCCGGGGGCCAGCGCGCAGGTCAGGATGTCGGCGCGTATCTTGTCATAGACGCCATCGCGGATCAGGCCTGAGCCGTTGCCGCCCGCGCCGTTTTCCGGTGTCACATCGGAGATATCTGAATGATCGAGCATCCCGCCTCAAAAATATCTATTTTTTACAAAATACGATCTCTAGATATTTTTGTAAAGGGAAGATATTTTGTTTTTTTTCAGTATGTTGAATATTTATACGGTTTATTTTTAGTGGATTTAAAGTGAAAACTGATATTTCAGATAGCCTAATACCGTCATCTACGGGCTCGACCCGTGGATCCATTTTCTGATCAAGGTGGATACGCGGATCACGGCCTACCGGCCGGTCCGCGCATGTCGGAGGGACGCGAAAAGAGAACCGGGGGCGACGCGATAGAGGCTAAGATTAGAAATTCGCAGCCATCCCCTCTGTGCTCTCTGTGTGCTCAGTGGTGAAAACAACACGGATACGCGGATCATGCCCGGATCGAGTCCGGGCGCAGGCGGCTACGCCGGCCCGTGGATGACTAAAAGAAGAACGTGAACCGCCTACCCAGCCGCCAAATCCTCGCCGGCGAGAACCCGGTTGATCAGGGTCTTGGTCTCTTCGATGCCGTAGAGCGCGATGAAGGAGCCCATGCGCGGGCCGGTGGACTGGCCCAGCAGCGTCTCATAGAGCGCCTTGAACCAGGCCTTCAGGTCCTCGAAGTCGTGGCGTTTGCCCACTTCATAGACCTGGGTCTGAATATCCTCCGCCGTCGCATCCGCCGGCAAGGCCTCCAGGGTCTCGATCAAATCCTCGAGCGCCGCCGTCTCCATGTCGGTCGGCAAATGGTACTGCTTGTGCGGCTTCACGAAGTCCTGGAAGTAGGCCACAGCGTATTCGGTCAGCCGGTCCAGGGTCGGCGCGTTTTCCGGCGTCGCGTCGGGCCGGTAGCGGGAGATAAAGTGCCACAGGACGTCCTTGTCCTCGGTGTTACACACGCCCGCCAGGTTCAGCAGGATGTTGTAGCTGAGATGGGCGTCTTCGGCCGGCGGTTCGCCGCCATGAATGTGCCAGGCCGGATTGGTCAGCCGGGTTTTCTCGTCCTGCTCCGGATACTTGGAAACGTGGGTGAGGTACTCATCGACATTCTTGGGGATCACGTCGAAATAGAGCCGCTTCGCCTGGGTCGGCTTTTGATACATGAACTGGCTCAGGCTCTGCGGCGGGGCATAGCGTAGCCATTCCTCCATGGAGAGGCCGTTGCCCCGGGACTTGGAAATCTTCTCGCCGTTTTCATCCAGGAACAGCTCGTAGGTAAAACCGGCCGGCGGAGTGCGGCCCAGGATGCGGGTGATGGCGCTGGAGAGCTTTACGGAATCGATCAAGTCTTTGCCCGACATTTCATAGTCCACATCCAGCGCCGCCCAGCGCATGGCCCAGTCGGCCTTCCACTGCAGCTTGCAATGACCGCCGGTCACCGGGACCTCGGTCTTCGTCCCGTTCTCTTCCTCATAGACGATGGTGCCGGCGCCCACGTCCCGCTCAACGACGGGAACTTGGAGGACCACGCCGGTCTTGGGGCACACGGGCAGGAACGGGGAATAGGTCTTGCGCCGCTCTTCGCCCAGGGTCGGCAGGATGACGTTGATGACTTTGTCGTACTCCGCCAGAATTTTCATTAGCGTGGTGTCGAACTCGCCGGCCTTGTAGCACTCGGTCGAGGACTTGAACTCATAGTCAAAGCCGAACTCGTCCAGGAACGCCTGCAGCCGGGCATTGTTGTGCGCACCGAAACTGTCATGGGTGCCGAACGGGTCGGGGATCGCGGTCAGCGGCTTGCCCAAATGCTCGGTCACCATCTCCTGATTTGGGATATTGTCCGGCACCTTGCGCAGCCCGTCCATGTCATCGGAAAAGGCGAACAGACGGGTAGGCAGATCGGACAAGAGGCCAAACGCATGACGCACCATGGTGGTCCGCGCCACCTCGCCGAAGGTGCCGATGTGGGGCAGCCCGGACGGGCCATAGCCGGTCTCGAACAGGATATAGCCTTTCTCCGGCGTCTTGCCGCCAAGCCGCTTCATGAGCTGGCGCGCCTCGGCGAAAGGCCAGGCGTTGGACTGCTCTGCAAGTTCCCGCATGTCGGACACGTTTGATTCCCGCAACTGAATTAAGAACGGCGGAACCTAAGAGCCCGCCCGCCCGCCGTCAACACCGCTTTGACCGCCGAGATTGCGCGAACCCGGCCAACGGGTAGGATTGCCGGATG
>JAYQGD010000485.1:0-2622 GCA_038140415.1 Rhodospirillaceae bacterium | reverse complement strand
GCGCAGCGTGGTATTCATAAAAGGCGCGGCGCTCGTCATCCATCAGCGGGTTGTCGTTCCAGGCTTCCGGGATCATCAACATCATCGCATGGGCCAGGGAATAGCCGCCGGCCACCAGCAGTTCGAGCGCATTGTCGAAAGAGGCGGAGTCGGACAGGCCGTCGGCGATCAACGGCCACAGCTTGTCCAGATCGCCGCCCAACAGGTCGGATTGCATGGAATGCCGCCGGGCCGCCATCCAGTTGATGTTGCCGCGGAGCGTGTTGATTTCACCGTTGTGGCAGAGATAGCGGAACGGCTGCGCCAGTTCCCAGGACGGGAACGTGTTGGTGGAGAAACGCTGGTGCACCAGGGCTAGAGCCGATTCCACCCGTTCGTCCAAAAGATCAGTAAAATAGGAGCCGACCCGTTCGACCAGCATCATGCCTTTGAAGCAGATGGTCCGGGCGGACATGGTCGGCACGTAAAAGCCTTCTTCGCCGGCCAGCTTATGTTCCTGGATTTTATTGTTGGCCTGCTTGCGAATGACGAACAATTTGCGTTCGAACGCGTTCTCGTCAGCGCAATTGTCGCCCCGGCCGACAAAGACCTGGCGGATAAAGGGTTCCGTTTCGCGGACCGCCTCACTGAGGACGGTATTGTCGGTCGGCAGGTCCCGCCAGCCCAGGACGCTCTGGCCCTCTGCCTCGATCATTTCCTCGACGACTTTTTCGCAAGCCTCCCGGGCTTTTTCACCGCGAGGCAGGTAAATCAGGCCGACGCCGTAGTCGCCGGCGGCGGGGAGGGCGATATTCAGTTCCTTACATTCTTCCTGCAGGAATTTATCCGGTATTTGAATCAGGATGCCCGCGCCATCGCCGGACAACGGATCAGCGCCCGCCGCCCCCCGGTGGGTCAGGCAGCTCAGGATGGTCAGGCCTTGCTGAACAATCTCATGGCTTTTACGGTTCTTAATATTGGCGACAAAGCCGATACCGCAGTTATCATGCTCGTTCTCGGGATCATAAAGACCCTGCTTGGCCGGTATACCAGACTTGTACATATACCCTCTTTTCATTCTTCTCTTTTGGCCCGCCGTCATTACCCCAGCAACTGTGGCGAGCCTGCAATAAACTCCGGCTTCGGTCCGGGGACCAAATGCCCACTTAACATCCGTTGAGGCGTTTTACCGGCGCCTGCCGTGTACTCCCCAGGATCCTCATGCCGCCTCTGAATTGACGGCCCCGGTCCGTTCGCCGTCCCGAGTCGCCAATGGCTTGTCAGGAAGGGCCATAATTAGGTCCAACCCGTTGGGACGGGATGAAAACAACCGGAAATGGGGAAATGTGCCCCCGTGTCATTTTGACGGCGGCATTTTAGTCAAAAGAAATCCGTTCGTCACGCCTACCTGAACATTATCCGCTTTTTTTCTCGTTTGTTATTGAAAAATAATGATTTTTTTCTAGTCTCAACGGGATGAAATTGGCGCCGATTTAGCGCTTTCTGCGGTGATTCCGATGATTGTTACTTTTACCGATTTTGGCCTGGAAGGACCTTATACCGGGCAGATGACCGCGCGCCTCCTGAACGACGCGCCGGGGGCCCGGATTATCAGCCTGTTTGCCGATGCGCCGGCGTTCGATCCGAGGGCATCGGCCTACCTTTTGTCGGCCTACGCGGAGGAATTTCCGGCCGGAACCGTGTTTCTGTGCGTTGTTGATCCCGGTGTGGGCGGCGACCGGCCGCCGGTGATCGTCGAGGCGGACGGCAGGTGGTTTGTGGGGCCCGGCAACGGCCTGTTCGAACTGGTGCGCCGCAGGGCCGCCACGTCGCGCATTTGGGAGATCGACTGGCGTCCGGAAGACCTGTCGGCGAGCTTCCACGGCCGCGATCTGTTCGCGCCCGTCGCCGCGGCGCTTGAAAGCGGCGAACCGCCGCGAGGAAACGAGCGTGAACCGGACTGGAATCGATTTAGTGATTGGCCTGATCAACTATCCGAAATAGTCTATATCGACTGCTATGGAAACGCCATGACCGGGCTGTCGGCTCATTACGTTAATCCGCAATTTGCTTTGTTGGTAAATAATGTATATGTGAGCCACGGAAGGACATTCTCGGATGTTCCCCAAGGGGGGCCATTTTGGTATGTAAATGCCAATGGACTAGTTGAGTTCGCAGTTAATGGAGGGCGCGCCGCCGATGCCCTTAATTTGGAGATTGGCTGCGCGTTTGAAATCGCGCGTGACAAGTAAACACCTGATTGTAAATTTTGGTTTGATAGAGTTTATTAGACTGACGACGTCTATCATCTCAAGAAGCGTCCGATCTGGGGGCTCATAGTATATGTCAATACGGGTAAAGATCTGGGGCTGCCGAGGAAGCATCGCCTGCCCTGCGCCGACTCACCTGAAGTATGGCGGAAATACCACCAGCCTTGAGGTGGATGTCGGCGACCAAAAAATCCTTCTGGATTGTGGGACGGGCATTCGCAACCTCGGCCAGCAGATGATCAAATCCGATGTGGATCATTGTCAGATTCTTCTTACCCACACACATTGGGATCACATCAATGGGTTCCCGTTTTTTACGCCGGCGTTCGACCAGAACCGGCAATTTGATATTTTCGCCGGCCACCTGATGGAC
>JAYQGD010000484.1:0-2630 GCA_038140415.1 Rhodospirillaceae bacterium | reverse complement strand
TCGTGATAGGTCTCTTCGTCGGTGTAGGACAGCATCCCGTCCTTGTCGTTGGCGAGCCAGCGGTCCAGGAATGCCCGGTCCCATTCTTCGTTGATCTTGCCGGAATCGGGCGTCGCCGGCCAATGGGAGATGCCGCCGGTGCCGACGATGGCGATCTTCTCCGGCGCTTCATCACAGGCGCGCCGCAGCGCCTTGCCGAAGGCCCAGACCCGGTTCATCGGCGTCAGGGGCGGGCCCTGACAGTTGATGTTCACCGGAATGATGTCGATATCGTTATCCGGCGCGAGGAAGTGCAGCGGCACCATGATGCCGTGATCGAACTTCCATTCCTGCGCATAGGACAGGTCCACCTCTTCCATGACCGAGGTGATCAGCCGGCGGGACAGGTCCGCGTTGCCGGGAATGCGCCGGCGCTTGATGGCCAGCCATTCCTCGTCCTCGATTGGGCCCTCGTAATAGTCCGCCATGCCCATGCAATAGGCGGGCATATTGTCCATGAAGAAATTAGCGAAATGCTCGGCGGCGATGATAATCAGCGTTTCCGCGCCCGACGCTTTGATCGCGTCGCGCATCTTGGCGAAATTGTCGTGGAGGCCCTGCTTGAGGGCCGGATCGGCCCGGTCGGCGCGACCGGTGATGCCGGGGGCATGGGAACACACGCCTGCGAAAACCAAACTCATACCGCACCTCCGCCGGTCCGCAAGTACAGCCCTTCCCGCACTTGTCCGTGTTCTTCAATTCCGTCCTTCATCGCCTGGATATAGTCATTCCATTCATATTGGCGAAAGGCCGCATAGTGCATCAATAGCTGGCCGTTCACGCCCATGACATACATAAGACCGATATCCGGCTTGCGGATGGCATCCAGTTCCTCGTCGGTCAGGTCATAGTCCGACAGCACGGCCTCCATATCCGCCTGGAACCGGTCCTGGAGCTGGGTGTCCCGGTTCAGGTTGTAGATCAGCTTTTGAACGTAATAGAGGCTCATTCTGCGGCCGTCGCCTCCGGTTCCAGGTATTCCTTGATGTGGTTTTTGTTGATCCGCAGTTCCGGCGGCAACTCGAACACTTCGATGGAGGTCAGCATGGGCGAGCTCTCGAACACCGGTTTGATGAATTCGTGGAAGGCATCAAAGATGTGGTTCATGGCGTTCAGTTTGACCTCTTCCTCCCGTCCCGGTCCCATCTTCAGAACCAGGTGGAAAAACCCGGCGTCGGCATTGCCGTCAGCCAGTTTGAAGTGGTCCCGCCGCGCGGCACGGGTGCGCATGCCGCTTAAGGGGAACACCCCGGTCTCGATGCAGGCGGCGTGGACGCAGTCGATCAGACCGTCCAGGTCGATCTTCGCTTCCAGGTTGGCGGAATATTCGATGATGGCGTGGGCCATGGTGCGTATCCTCCCGATGCAGATTGACTCTTATCCGCATTTATTGAATGAGTGCAACGATTCAAGCAGATCGTTGCGTAAGAAACCAGCCCGGTGACGCGCATCGCTCGCGAAACGAAAATATTGACCACGGGAGAGCCCAGATGCGTTTGGCCAGTTATGTTTTGGATGGGGTGGAGAGCTATGGGATCATCACGCCTGATGACAAGGTGATTGATGTAAGAACCCAACTCGGCAGCAAATACCCGACCCTGCTGGCGCTCTTGCGGGCGGAGGCTCTGGACGAAGCGCGGGCGCTGATCAACAGCGATACATCAGTCTCTTTGAGCGATGTCAAACTGCAACGTCCGATCCCGTTCCCGGAAAAAATCTTCTGCATCGGCGTCAATTACGGCAAGCGCAACGAGGAATACCAGGACGGTTCCGACGCGCCCAAGTACCCGAGCATGTTTGTGCGCACGCCCGACAGTCTGGTGGCCCATGGGGAGAATATCGTCCGCCCGCCGGAATCCGAACGCCTCGACTACGAGGGCGAGATCGTCATCGTCATCGGCAAGGCCGGCCGGCGCATCAAGCCGGAAAACGTCCGCGATCATATCGCCGGGCTGACCATCATGAATGAAGGCACGATCCGGGACTGGCTGCGGCACGGCAAATTCAATGTGACCCAGGGCAAGAACTTCGGGGCCAGCGGCGCGCTCGGCCCCTGGATGGTGACCGCCGACGAGTTCCCCGACTTTAATAACCTGTCGGTGGAAACCCGGATCAACGGCGAGGTGCGGCAGAAGGACACCACCGCCAACATGGTGTTCAACTTCGACTACCTGCTGCCCTACATGTCGAAATTTATGGAGTTCAAGCCGGGCGACATTATCGCTACCGGCACGCCCACCGGCGCGGGCACGTTCTTCGATCCGCCCAAATGGCTTGTGCCCGGCGACGTGATCGAGGTCGAGGTCGGCGGAATCGGGACCCTGCGCAACGAAGTTGTCGACGAGGTGGTTTAGGGCCGGTCTAGCCCGCTACCACGGTAGTTCCGCGCCGTCGAAGTTCCAGAACCGGCCGGTCTCCGCCATCGTCAGCCCGCTTAGTACTTTGCGCATCCCCGAAACTGAGTCCTCGACGCTGTTGATGGCGTCGGGCCCGCCCATCTCGGTCCGGGTCCAGCCCGGCGAGATGGCGATGACGGCGATGCCTTCTTCCTTCAGCCATTCGGACACGCCCTTGCAGGCCATGTTGAGCCC
>JAYQGD010000483.1:0-2642 GCA_038140415.1 Rhodospirillaceae bacterium | reverse complement strand
CGAACGTCACAAGTACAGCAGACATTTTGTCCAATCCTCCGTTTCTTTTGCCGGTAAATATGATCTCTGATTTTTAAAAAATTCTTAATCGGGTGAGGACCTGAGACGGCCATAAGAAAGCGGAATGGTGATCAAGGTTTGGCTGGTCAGCCGGGCGCGAATGCCTACAATCGGCCCCTCATCGTGATTGGACCCTTATGAACCCCAATTCCTCCCTTCCCGGCATTTTGTTGATGACCGCGTCGGTGTTTTTCTTCGCCGCCAAGGACGTGCTGGCGAAGATGACGGGCGACGCTTACGCCCCGGTGCAGATCATCTGGACCCAGTTCGCCTTCATGACGGCTGTCTATCTGCCGATCCTGGTGGTCAAGTTCGGCTGGGGTATCCTGATCCCCCGGCCCTTGGGCTGGCAGATCGTCCGGGGCCTCTGCATCGTGACGGCGATGGGGCTGTTGTACTGGTCGCTTATCCTGATCCCCCTGGCCGACGCCACCGCCATGGCCTTCACCGCGCCGCTGATTGTTACCGCGCTGTCACCCTTGTTGTTGGGCGAGAAGGTGGGCTGGCAGCGTTGGGCCATGGTTTGCCTCGGCTTTGCCGGCGCGCTGATCCTGCTGCGCCCGGCCTTCACCGGCGACGGGCTCGGCTATGTGGTGGGCTTCTTCGCCGGGGTCTTCATGGGGGTCTTCTATGCGCTGAACCGGAAGCTGGCGACCGCCGCGCCGCCTATCGCGTCCATCGCCTATGCCGGCTATATCGGCTTTATCGCGGCCACCCCGTTCACCGTGTTCAACTGGACCCCGCCCCAGGAAGGGGACGGCTGGATCATCTTCGGCTTCGTGGTGCTGGCGGCCATCGGCCAGACGCTCCTGATCTCCGCCTTCCGGTACGGCCAAGCCAGCCTGGTCGCGCCGTTCCACTATGTACAGATATTGGCGGCGACGCTCTTCGGCTGGATGTTCTTTGAACAATTGCCGGACGGCTACACCTGGCTGGGCGTGGCCATCGTTGTCGGCTCCGGGCTCTATATCGCTATCCGTGAAGGCCAACAGGCTAAAGCCGCGACAAAAGCGGGCTAGGATTTGTTCAGCATACTCTGGGTCAGTTGCACCAGCAGTTTGGGGAAGAACGGGTCTGACTGTTCCACATGTTTAACCGAGCCGAAAGCGTTGAACAGCCGCCGGTCATCCAAACAAAGTGCACCCAGGACCGTGATCCGGCTGTCGGAGGTGCTTAAGCTCATCGACTCGCCTTTGCACAGTTCCTCGCCCGAATCCCCTTCCGCCGCGCCGAAGGCAATGTGATAGACGAAGTTGGACACGCCCGCCTTGGACGGGTCGCGAGTGAACCGCAAGACCGGCGCCTGGATGGACCCGGCAATATGCTTCAACACCTCATCGGCAAAGGCGTCGCCGGCATTGCCGTAGGGACTGCCATGCACCTTGACCAAAATCGGCCCCTTGGCCTGCACATAGGTGATGGTTGACCCCACTACCGGCCCGGCGCTGTGGCCTTCGACAATAGTCGGTGCTTCATCACAGCCGATGAGCGCCAGCAGGCCGGCAAACAGTCCGCCGCGGGCAAAAATTTTCTTTCCAAGAGTGCTCATAAAGTCCTCGCACGTTTCGATGGGTTTGGCTCACTTTACCCCGCCCGCGCCGGAGTTCAATCGTGCTGGCGGCTTGGTCCGAAAAAAGCGCACCCGTGCGGCAAAATTGCGGCAAAAAAGCCGCTTTTTGGTCCAGGATTCGGATGAATCCCGGCTGAATCAAAAAAATATCGATATTTATTTCCCTCTAAGCCTTTGATTCCAGGAGGACTCTGAAAAAAGTTTTGGATTCCCGGTCCTATGTGAGCTTCGTCACTGAACAGGACCGGGGTTTGTGAGAGACTACAAACATCAAGAGTTTAGGACCTCTTGAACACCTCTTAAATTTCCTCCCCCGGGGGGACCATAAGGGCCCAGGACTGATCATCCCGGGCCGATTTTTTTGTCCGCCCCCCCCCCAACCGCCTAGCCCGATATGCAACCATCGGGAAAATGTCGTATAGTCTTACCCAATTCGTTGGCCCCGACCCGCAGGAAGGTAAGACGTGTCTGTCAAAATCAGACTAAAAACCCTTGGCGCGATCGCCGTTTATATCGTTCTGATTGTGCTTGGCTTCGGCTTCCTGACCATCGCCAACAACAATGTGGAAGAGAGCCACAAAAAGACGGCTCACACCCACAAGGTCATCCAGAAAGCGGCGGTGCTCCTCGGGACTTTGACGGACGCAGAGACCGGCCAGCGGGGTTTTCTGCTGACCCAAGATGAAAAGTATCTGGAGCCCTACACCGCCGCAATCGCCGTGGTGTTTAAAGAGCTGGATTCCCTGAGAGCGCTGACTCTGGATGAACCGGACCAGCAGAAACGCCTGTCCCGAATTCAGACCCTTGTGGTCCGGAAGACGACGGAGCTGGAAAACACCATTGACCTGGCCAAGAGCGGCCGCCTGCCCGATGCGCTTAAGATTGTTTCCAGCAATGTCGGCCGTGAATTTATGGATACACTCCGCCGAGAGTTGAACGATTTCAATGCCGAAGAGAACAGACTGCTGAGCCTTTCCGAGGTTGAATTCGAAAAGAACGAAACCATTCTCAA
>JAYQGD010000482.1:0-2646 GCA_038140415.1 Rhodospirillaceae bacterium | reverse complement strand
AGCGTGCTGGTGATTTCCTTGGTGGGCTGGCGCACATTCGGCGCGTCCCCGTCAAAAAGAATGATCGCTTTGCCGTTTTCATCGTGCCCGGCAACAACCCGTCTGATCCCCATGTGTCCGCCTCCCCAGCGTGTTTATGTATTTTCCACCAGCCATCGTCCGATGGCCAGCAGACCGGCGTCCTGCCGGTAAAACCCGGTCACTTGGACGCCCAGTGGCATTCCCTCATCGGCCAGCAGCGGTAGATTCAGCGCCGGCACCCCGATGACAGAGTTTGCATCGCCGAAGACCGGATCACCGGTGCCCATGCCTTCCGGCGCGGGACCGGGTGCGTTCAACGTGACACAAATCTGGGCGATATCTTGCAGTGCGGCGTAGCGCTCGCGCAAGGCCAAACACGCGGCGTGGGCGACCTTATACTCATCCAGAGTCACTTGCGGCGTATTCTCCAGCCGCTCCCGCGTGGTCGGGCGGAGTTTGTCCGCGTTGTTATCCAGGTAGTGATGGGAGGGATAGCGGTTCTCCCAGCCCCGAAGCGTGTTGGAGAGCTGAACGATTGTTGAGATGGCGTCCTCGAACGCCGCCACCGGCGCGCTGTTGGATTTATCCAGAACGACAATACCCGTGTTCGCCAACCTCTCCGTCCAGTTGATGAGCTCGGTCTTGGATGAGTCCGGCGCTTGCGCCCAGCCGGGTGTTTCCAGCAGGATCACCGCAGCGGGCTTTTGCGGCTCGGGCAGGTCCGCCGGTCCCTCAATCGGCAACTGTCCGGGCTCACCCCCGGCGGTGACCGAGAGATGCCGGGTGATGATCCAGGCATCGGCAAGACTGCCGGCCAGAATGCCGAGATGATTGATGCTGCGGGAGATGGGCGAGACCCCCTCCAGATTAATCGTGCCCAGAGACGGCTTCACCGCATAGACCCCGCAGTAAGCGGCCGGACGCAGAACCGATCCCCGGACTTGCGTCCCCGTTGCCGCCGGCAGAATCCGCGCGGCCACCGCAGCGGCCGAGCCGCTGGACGAACCGCCGGGCGTACGATCCAGGTTCCAGGGATTACGGGTCGGGCCGGGCGGATCAGCGGCGAACTCGGTTGTCACCGTCTTGCCGAGCACATAAGCGCCCGACTTCCTCAGCCAATAGACGATGGCCGCATCCATCGGCGCCGTCCAGCCCTTGAATATCTCGCTGCCGAATTCCGTCGGCAGGTCTTCGGTCTCGACCACGTCTTTCATGCCGATGGGCAGGCCGTCGATGGGAGATAGGGGCGCGCCCGCCGCATGCCGGCCGGTGGACGCATCGGCTGCGGTGCGGGCGCCGTCCAGGTCCAAATGAACGAAGGCCTTGATTTGGTCTTCGAGCGCCAAACGTTCGATGCAACGCTCCAGATAGGCCCTGGGCGTATCCTCGCCGGCGAGAAATTTCTCCCGCTGATCATGAAAGGTCAGGAAGGCCGCGGTGCGCGGATCATACGGTCCCGGCAATGCCACATCGCTTGTTGTCATCATACGCCCTCCCCTGGTCTAGTTTCGTTGACGAACGCCGGTTAAGCATGATGAACTACGCCCCATTCCGCAATCACAGATGAGGCTCGCGGAATGGGGAGGAAATATGAAACCCAGCGACATCGACGCGCTGATCATCGACGATCCGGCGAACCATGTGTTCAAGGTCCACGCCGATGTGTATCGCTCCGAGGAAATCTTCGAGCTCGAGATGAAGTACATTTTCGAGGGCAACTGGATGTTCGTCGGGCTCGAAGCGCAGGTCCCGAACCCCCACGATTTCATCACCACCACTATCGGCAGGCAGAATGTCATTGTCTCCCGCGACAAGGACGGTCAGGTGCACGGGCTGATCAACGCCTGCCGCCATCGCGGTTCCTTGATTTGTCATACCAGTGTCGGCAACGCCAAAACACATGTGTGCCCCTATCATGCCTGGGCCTATGACAGCGCCGGCAGGAACGTCGGCATCACCACCCGCGAACAAGGCCACTACACCGAAGAATTCGATGCCGATGATCACGGCCTTCGCCCGATCCCCCGCTTCGAGAGCTATCGCGGCTTCCTGTTCGGCAGCCTGAACCCGGACGTTCAGCCCCTGGAGAAATTCCTGGGCGACATGAAGGTGATGATCGATCTGGTGGTGGACCAAAGCGCCGACGGCATCGAGATGATCCCCGGCACGGTCAATTATACGTATAACGGCAATTGGAAGATGCAGATCGAAAACTCGGCCGATCTCTATCACTTCATGCCGACCCACTCGACGTTTGTGCAGATTTTGAACAATCGCTCGTCCAACGACGATGTCACCGACTCGCCCTATCGCAACCGGGCCGAAAGCGGCGTGACCCGGGGCTCCATGTGCTTCAAGAACGGCCATAATCTGATGTTCGGCGGCGGCGATAAAGTGGAGGCGCGGCCCCTTTACATCGACCGCGACA
The DNA here is from genome assembly GCA_038140415.1 of Rhodospirillaceae bacterium. Classification (GTDB taxonomy): domain Bacteria; phylum Pseudomonadota; class Alphaproteobacteria; order Rhodospirillales; family UBA2165; genus JAYPHU01. The sequence continues at coordinate 197 of JAYQGD010000482.1, read as the reverse complement.
AGGTCGAAGGCCGGGTCGGCGCAATACAATATAAGTGGATGCTGTATACACGGAACGCCATGTTCTTCCCCAACATGCAGCTTCTGGAAAACGCCTCCTTGCAAATCCGCGTCAACCGGGCTGTCAGCGCCAATCGCACCGATATCACCACCCTCTGCATCGCGCCCAAAGGCGAGTCCGCTGAAGCCCGCGAAGTG
>JAYQGD010000481.1:0-2648 GCA_038140415.1 Rhodospirillaceae bacterium | reverse complement strand
TGCGACGTCCGCTGCCCACTGAAACTTCTCGTCTTGAATAGCCTGATGTACTTCCGCGAGAATGGCATCCCGCCCGCCCAACATCCGAACATACTGCGTTGCGCGCTCGCGCCATGGCAACGGATCCAATTCAATTGCATCGCCTTGGAACCAGCCGATGTAACCGGTATATACGCTGCGGACTGAATGCTTATAGCTGCCGTAAAATTCTCCCAGCCACGGATGAGACGCCAGATGTGACGGCATTGTCACTTTTTCGGCCAGTTCGTCCCAAGTGCAGCCCTTGTTTATCCAGCGGACGGCTTGGTCATGCAGGTGTTGGATGGCATCGCGATATGAGGTCAACACTTCTTCAACGGCATCCGCGCCTTCCACGGTCGGGCCATGATGGGGAATCAAAATTTCGGCCTTAAACTCACGGAGCCGGTCGATCCCTTTTGCCCACTGCATCGGGTTTCGGAACTGTGTGCCACGCAGCGCATAGACATTTGGAAATGTCATGCCTTGAATTGCATCCGCAGATATGAGGACCTTCTCCTCGGGCAACCAAACGACGCTTTGATCGTCGGTCTCGCTAGGCACATGGACGACTTCCAAGCGGATACCCGCGATTTCAAGTTCGATACGGTCGTCGAAGGTCCTCGTCGGGTCGACAAATCCCGACTTTCCCCTCCGGGGTGGCGCACCCAACGCACTACCGTAGCCACCCTCTACACCGTAATCCAAGTGGCCGCCGAACTGAAACGGACCCCGTCTACGGCGGATGGGAGCCAATATACCTTCGTCCCGCAATAAATTGTCCGTCAAGTGGGCTTGGCCGATGACCTCCACATCGCCCGCCTTAATTTCTTCCTCCGAAACGAAACTAAAGATGCCGCTCACGTGATCGCCGTGAAAATGCGTTACAATGACGGCTTTAATGGGTTTGTCGGTAATCTCTTTGAATGCAGCCGCTGCTTCATCTCCTGGAATTTCGCCACTTAGCGTATCGACCAGGACTGCGCCATCATCCCCCTCAATCAAGGTGCAATTTGAGCCGGTATAACAATGGGCTGTATGAATGTGACCTAGCGTGGTTATGATGCGCGGCGTTTCATACAACTCCATCTGGGCAGCAAGTTCGGGATGGACGGATGGTTTTATCTCATTAGGGGACATAGTTTCATCGCTCTTTAATTTAGATTATTTAATCATTAGTCTGTATTATTTCGCTCATTTATAAGAATATAAAACGATAATTTCTAAGGAATACCATTAGTTAATCTATTGAAATTTGGCAGCCATTCTCATCACGCATTACCCGCTATTAGAAGCTGCAACAGAGCGGGTACCATGGGATATTTGATGCCAGGTGATGTAGGCTAGTGCCGCTGCGGTTGCAGGCCAGTGAACACCGGAGATTGTCACCATGACCAGAACCGCGAGCGCGATTCGGAGGCCCGTCTCCCACAGCGGCAATCGCCGCTGGTCGAATGAGATCACAGCGCTCGAGATCAGGTAAATAAACACCAGCAGGCGGAACAAAACCAAGAGGAAGTCGCCAATCTGAAAACTCTGCCCTTCCGGGAATACAACGGGCACAATAAGGATCACCGGATAGTAGGCGAAGATGAACGGCACCGCGAATTTCACCAGTCCCACCCGGAGCGCCAAAACGGCCGTGCGGATGGGAGGCGCGTCAGCAATTGAGGCCGCGGCATAGGCAGCTACCGCCACCGGGGGCGTGATAGAGGACGCCACCGCGTAGTAAAGAACAAACAGATGCGCCGCCAACACGGTAACACCCAAGTTTTGCATGGCGGGACCCAAGATCAAGACGATGGTAAGGTATGCCGGCAAGGTCGGCATACCCATGCCCAACATCAACGCTGCGATTGCGGTGACTAAGAGTGTGAGAAACAGGTTCCCACCGGAAACCGCATCTATCAGAATAACAAAATCTTTCGGCAGGCCGGTCGCCCCCAAGACGGCAACGACGATGCCCACGACGGCAATGGCCATGAGTAGCCGTCCAAAAGTCAGGCCGGCATGCGACAGGGCCTCGACGAGGATGAACGGCCGTTGCCGGACTTCCGGATTAAAAAAGCTTAAAGGAATGATGGCGAAAAAGGCCGTCATTCCGGCCCCGGCGGCAGACAACCCTTGCAGAAGGGCAGTGATTACAACTGCAATCGGGACAACAACCATGATCAGATTAATATAGTCTTGGGAATTGACCCGGAGTTCCGGATCATCCAAATCCTCACTACCCACCTCCACGCCCAATCGGCGAGCCTCGAACACGACGCTGGTGAAGAGGCTTGCATAGTAAGCCAATGCCGGAACCAGTGCTGCTATGATGATTGTCAGATAGCTGATACCGGTCAGGTCCGACATGACGAAAGCTGCCGCTCCCATGATCGGCGGCATAATCTGTCCAGCGCTTGACGCCGTCGCCTCCACGCCTCCGGCGAATGATGGAGAAAACCCGCGCTGTTTGATCATTGGAATTGTAATGACCCCGGTCGCCACCACATTGGTCACGGAACCACCAGACATTGTTCCGAAAAGACTAGAAGCCAGGATAGCCGAATGTGCTGGACCACCTCTGAAAAGCTTGGTGACGTGGACGGCCAATTTTATCAGTGAGCGGCCGCCGCCGGCTCGCT
>JAYQGD010000480.1:1166-2652 GCA_038140415.1 Rhodospirillaceae bacterium | reverse complement strand
GGTCAGGGGACAGACCAGGATTTCCAGGAGTTTGGGATCAACGCTTTGGTCGCTCATATCATCTGCCGCCTAATGTTTGGCCGAGGAACGGTCATCGCTCCGCGCCGCCATCTCCATCAAGGATATAATGATCTTTGCCATCTGAGAAAAGCTTTCCGCGCCCAACAGCGCCTGTTTCTCCTGGCGGCTGAACGGGCACAGCATGCCGAGCGACGCAATCAACAGCGTATCGTCCGCCCGCTCCATGGGCTGTAAATCCGCCTGCAGGCCTTTGGTCTCAAAATAGTGGCGCAGCACGGCGAACAGCTTGTCCCGGTCCAGGGTCACGTCGTTCTGATCCATATCCTTTTCAAAACGGCTGTAATCCGCCGCCACCCGCCGGTAGCCGTTGCGATTATCCAGCTCCCGGCTCACATCGAACCGGCAGATGCCATCCAGCGAGACCATCAGCCGCCCGTCGCCGGTCTCGGCAAAAGACACCACCCGCCCGGCGCAGCCGATCTGTTCAAGGGGAATATCTTCCGGCAGCGGATCTCGGGCGTCTTCGGTCGGCTGGATCATGCCGATCATCCGGCCTTCGCCCAGGCAATCCAAAATCATGTTGAGGTAGCGCGGCTCGAAAATATTGAGCGGCAGCCGCCCGCCCGGCAATAACAATACGCCCGGTAGCGGGAAGACGGCAATCTCCGCCGGCAACTCGTCAAACGCGATGCCGAACGGATCGTCCATCAGGAGAACAACACCGCGGACAGTTTCCGCCGGCCTTCCACGGTGACCGGATCGGCGTGGCCCAGGGCCTCGAAGATTTTCAGAAGCTGCATGCGCGCCGCTTCGTCATTCCAGGCTTTGTGGGTTTTGACCAGCGCCACCAGCATATCCACCGCTTCTTCCGCCTGACCGTCGCCATAAAGCGCCTGGGCATAGTCAAAGCGCAGTTGCGGATCATCCGGGGACGCGTCCAACTGCGCCTTCAGCGCCGCCGTTTCCTCGGACGTAGACGCCGTTTCCGCCGCCAGCTCCAGGGCCGTGGCGAGACTTTTGATCGCCTCGTCGTTCTGCAGCGCCGGTTCCAGCATGGAGATATATTCCTGCGCCGCCTCGTCGTCGCCGGCGGCCCGCAAGCATTTGATCATACCGGCGTGCGCCGCCACATTGTTGCCGTCCTGGGCCAGGATCTGCGAGAAGATCGCCTGCGCCGTCTTGGCGTCGCCGGAGGCCAGCAATGCCTCCGCCTGCTCTACCGCCTGATCCAAAGGCGAGCCCGCGCCGTCGGTCAGTTTATCGAAGAACTGGCGGAGCTGGCTTTCCGGCAAGGCGCCGGCAAACCCGTCCACGGGCCGGCCGTCCTTGAACGCCACCACCATGGGAATGGACTGAACCCGCATCTGCTGGGCCAGTTCCTGGTTTTCGTCCACGTTGATTTTCACCAGTTTGACCTGGCCGCCATATTCCCGGACCAGCTTTTCGATGACCGGGCCCAGCTGTT
>JAYQGD010000480.1:0-1066 GCA_038140415.1 Rhodospirillaceae bacterium | reverse complement strand
TTGACCTGGCCGCCATATTCCCGGACCAGCTTTTCGATGACCGGGCCCAGCTGTTTGCAGGGGCCACACCATTCCGCCCAGAAATCGACCACCACCGGCACCGATTTGGAGGCTTCGATCACATCCTCGCCGAAGCGGGCGGTATCCGTATCCATGATCAGATCGCCGCCGCCGTCAGCGCCACCTGGGGCCATCGTGCCGTCGGCATCAAGTATGCCTGTCATATCTTATCCTTCTGAAAAGTCTTTCACTGTTGGGTCCATAATTGGCGCATGGGCCGCCGGTTGCAAGGGCTGGCGGGTGTTTATTTCCCAACGCCTGATTTTTAAAGCGCCATCACGACGGGCGTATGACCGCAGGCTTCGATAAAGCGCAGCAGGTCCGGCGTGGCGATGGTCGTCGTCGCCTCGTTCTGCAGCGGATGATAATTCAGGTGATCATGCTCCAGCATATGCGCCTCCAGGATCACGGTGACGTCGCGGCTGGTCTCGTTGATCAGCGAGAACGGCGTGACCGAACCCGGCGTCACGCCCAATATCTCCTGCATCAATTCCGGCTTGCCGAAGGACAGCCGGGCCGAGCCCAGAGTTTTCTGCAGGGCGTTGGTGTCGAGCCGGCCGTCTTCCAGCATGACCACCAGCCACATGGCGCCCTTCTTGTCTTTGAGGAACAGGCTCTTGCAATGCCCGCCCGGCAACGCGCCGCGCATCTCCTTATTATCGTCCACGGTGAAGGCCGGGGGATGGCGGACCGTGTTGGTCTCGATCCCCAGCTCGTCCAATCGGGTGAAAAGGTCTTGTTCGCTCGCCGGCATGGCCGGGACTGTATCCATCGCCGCACGCGCCTGCAAGGGAGGGGGCCAGGCGGGGTTTGGCGCGGGGTGTTCGAGAGAGGCGAACGCGGCGAAAGACTTTTCTTGCAATGAAAGGAGCGATGGGTATTATCTGGCCGCCTTCCGGCATGGTCCTCATGCGGAGGCCGGATGCGGGCGTAGCTCAGGGGTAGAGCGCAACCTTGCCAAGGTTGAAGTCGTGGGTTCGAATCCCATCGCCCGCTCCATTTTTTT
>JAYQGD010000479.1:0-2661 GCA_038140415.1 Rhodospirillaceae bacterium | reverse complement strand
CCTTATATCGGCAAAAGCCGGATCGCTGTCAAGAAGAAGGAAGCGCCGCCACAACGTCATCGACGCTGAGCCCATCCAGGCTTTCCCGGCGCAATATCTCAACCTTGGCCCCCCGCTGGGCGCACAGCGCCGGATCGGAAGCGTGAGAATAGAGCACCAGAGACGGTGTGCCGGCGGCGGCGAAGATGTGCATCGGCCCGGTATCATTACCGACGGCCAGCTTTGCCGCCCGCGCCAGGCCGAACAAATCTTCCAGGGATGTCTGGCCGGCGAGATTGACCACGCCGTCCATGTCGATCTGATCTTCAACCCCGCCGATCACGACGGGCTGGACCCCCTGCCCCGCCAAGTGTCTTGCCAGCTCGGCGTAGCGGTCCAGGGGCCAGCGCTTATCCGTCCGGTGCGCCGCCCCGCCGGGGGCCAGAACGGCAAACGTCTCCGGTAAATCAAACCGGCTGATCTCCGCCTCGACCCAATCGACATCCGGCGCGGATACGTTGGCGATCCGGGCTATGGCCAGCTGCTCCGCCTGACGGTCCATGGTGTGCATGACATCCCGCCGGGGATTCGCATGGGGGAGTGAACAGCCCGGTGCAATCCCGGACCAATCGGGCTTGGGCGACGGCCAAAACAACTTAGCGTAGAAGCTGCTCCGATCCGAGGTCTGCAAATCATAAACCCGCCGGATGCCGCCGTCCCGCAACCGGGCGCGCAATCCCAAGAGCTTCTCCAACTGCCAAATTTTTGGACGGGAATCGATCCAGACTTCGTCGAACCAGGGTGACCGGGCGGCAAACTCCGCGAAAGGCCGGGTGGTCAGCAGCGTGATCGTGTCCCGGCGGTGATAATCCCGGATAGCGGCGAAGGGGCCGGCGGCTTGGATAAAATCGCCCAGCGCGCCAAGCTTGATCACCAGGATATTGTTGCTCACGAGCCTGCCGCACTTTCGGCAATCGTGCCGCCCAACACCTCGTTGTAGACATCGAGGGTCTGGGCGCACATGTGCTGCTTGGAGAAATTTTCCCGCACGTGCGCCATGGCGGCCTCGGCGAAACTCTCCCGCGTCGCAGGGTCCTGGTTCAGCGCCTCGCTTAAAGCGGCGGCCAAAGCATCCGCATCATCTGGCGGCGTGAGCCAGCCGGTCTTGCCGGCAATCACTGTTTCCCGGGCGCCGCCGTGATCGGTGGCGATGACCTGGCGGCCCAGGGCTTGCGCTTCCGCCATCACCCGGCCGAAGGCCTCCGGCTCGGTGGAGGCGGAAACTACCAAATCAGTCAGCATGTAGGCCGCCGGCATATCATCGCAGTGATCGATCACATGGATGACGGATGACATGCCGAAGCTCTCGATCTCCCGCTCCAACTCTTTGCGGTAGTCGATCCGGCCCTGATCGGACCCGACGATGAGACATTGAATATCATCACGCCCCAGCTTTTTGATCGCCTCGATAAAGACGGTCTGGCCCTTCCAGCGGGTCAGGCGGCCGGGGAGCATGATTACCGGCACGCCGTCCGGCAGCCGCCATTTTTCCGCCTGATTGATCACCCGTTCCTGGCTGACCTTGGCGAGATCGAACCGCTCAAGGTCCACGCCCCGATGAATGACCCTGATCTTGGCAGGCGGGATTCCGTAGATGCGGTTTATATGACCGGCGATGAAATCGGAAATGGCGATGATTCGCTCGCCTTGGGTCATGATCGCATTATAGCGGCGCTTTAAAAAATTGGCGTGGCCATAGGTGCCGTGGAACGTGGTGACAAAGTGCGTATTGCCGCGTTTTGCCGCGTGCCAGGCGCTCCAGGCCGGGGCGCGGGAGCGGGCATGAATAATGTCCACGTTCTCGGCAACGGCAACATCGGCCAAACGCCGGATATTTTTGTACATGACGAACGGATTCTTGGAATCGACGGGCAGCTTGATATGTTCACCGCCTACGCGGGTGACCTCATGCACCATCGGCCCGCCAGCGGAAACCACGATGGCCCGGCCTCCGGCCGCCGCGACAGCGCCGGCGATATCCACCGCGCCCCGTTCCACCCCGCCGGTTACCAGGGCCGGCAACACTTGCATCACCGTTGGCGCACGCCCGGCGGCGGCTTCGGCATTTTCATCCGGTGCGGGGATGCTATGGTCGGGGTCCTGATCCATTTGGCAGGGGCAAATTATGTCTCAAGAGGGTTCAAACGAAAAAGCGGCCACGACGCCGCCCCGAATATTAACACGAGAGTACGGCGCGTCCATCGCCTACCATCGTCTGGAGGGCAAGTCTCCGGGGGTGGTGTTTATGACCGGTTTCATGTCGGATATGACCGGCGGCAAGGCCCTGGCCTTGGAGGAACTGTGCCGGGAAATGGGGCACGCCTATCTGCGATTCGATTATCAGGGCCACGGAGAGTCATCCGGACAGTTCGCCGACGGCACCATCGGTATCTGGTCGGAGGACGCCCTGGCCGCCGTTGACGAACTGACCGAGGGGCCGCAAGTGATCGGCGGCTCGTCCATGGGCGGCTGGATAATGATGCTGACGGCGATCAAGCGGCCGGAACGGGTCGCCGGTTTGGTGGGCATCGCCGCCGCTCCGGATTTCACCGAAGGCCTCCTACCGCCCGGCCTGACCGAAGAGCAAAGGAACGAGATTGAGGAGAACGGCCTCGTTGTCAT
>JAYQGD010000478.1:0-2668 GCA_038140415.1 Rhodospirillaceae bacterium | reverse complement strand
TTTGCCGGCGTCCTTCGCGCCCTGCTCGCCGCCGAGGGACATATAGTCGTCGTAGGCGATGGTCTCGGCGCAGATGAAGCCCCGTTCGAAATCCGTGTGAATACGCCCGGCCGCGCCCGGCGCCTTGGTGCCCTGGGGGATGGTCCAGGCGCGGGATTCTTTCGGCCCGGCGGTAAAATAGGTGATCAGGCTCAGAAGATCATAACCCGCCCGAATCAAGCGGGTCAGCCCCGCCTCCTCCAAACCCATGGCTTCCAGATATTCGGCCCTCTCCGCGGCGTCGCCCAATTGAGACAACTCGGACTCGATCTTGGCGGAGACGACGATGGAACTGGCCCCCTGAGCCGTCGCAAATTCGGCCACCTTGGCGGAGTATTCGTTGCCTTCGGCGGCCGCGTCTTCTTCCACATTACAAACATAGAGAACCGGTTTCGAGGTCAGCAATTGCAACTGCCGGAAGGCGCGCGCTTCTCCGTCTTTTAAAGTCACCGCCCGGGCAGGCTTGCCGTCCTGCAGCACCGCCAGCACCCGTTCCATCAGATCAAGGGACGTCTTGGCGTCTTTCTCCCCGGCTTTGGCTTTTTTGGCCAGCGGCTCAATACGTTTCTCCAGGCTCTCCAGGTCGGCCAGCATCAGCTCGGTTTCGACCGTCTCCGCATCGCGCTCAGGATCGACGCCCCCTTCCACATGGGTGATGTCGTCATCGGCAAAACAACGCAGCACATGCAGGATCGCATCCACTTCTCGGATGTTACCCAGGAACTGGTTGCCGAGCCCTTCGCCGGAACTCGCCCCCTTCACCAACCCGGCAATGTCCACGAACTCCAGAAAGGTCGGCACGATCTTGGCCGATTTGGCCATAACGGAAATCTTTTCGAGCCGTTCATCCGGCACGGCGACCCGGCCCGTATTGGGCTCGATCGTGCAGAACGGATAGTTGGCCGTCTCAGCCGCCGCCGTTTCTGTCAGCGCGTTGAACAGGGTGGACTTGCCCACGTTGGGCAGACCGACGATACCGCAATTGAATCCCATGCTTTACGTACTCTCGTCTGAGGAAGGGTCTTCGGTCGCACCCTCCGGCTTCTTGGTCTTGGGCCGGGGCGGGTTGAGGATAAGGCCCAGCTTGTTGGTGAATTCCTTGCCGTCGCCCTGAAGGAGTGACGGGATGGTCTCAGCAATGGCGTCCAGGGTTTTTTCCACCCAGACCATATCGGCCTTGGAAAAATCGTTGAGCACGTGCCCGGACACCCGGTCTTTGTCGCCGGGATGGCCGACCCCGATCCGCACCCGCCAGAAATCCTGGCCGATCTGGGCGGCAATGCTCTTGAGGCCATTGTGCCCGGCCAGGCCACCGCCTTCCTTCACCCGGACTTTTTCCGCCGCCAGATCGATCTCGTCGTGGATAACGATCACATCCCTGAGTTCGATCTTGTAGAACCGCGCGGCCTCGCCGACCGAGCGGCCTGACTCGTTCATATAGGTGGAGGGTTTCAGCAGCAGCACTTTTTCTCCGCCGATAGCAGCCTCGGAGACCTCGCCCTGAAACTTGGCGCGATAAGGCGGGCAGGCGTAACGGCGGTGGATTTCGTCCACCGCCATGAAGCCGACATTGTGCCGGTTGCCCGAATATCTCGAACCGGGATTGCCGAGTCCGACCAGGAGATGCATCGCAAACTCCCCTGAGTAAGGAATGAGTGGGGACGCGAGCCGTTCGCGTCCCCGGCAAGACGCTTAGTCTTCGGAGTCGCGGTCGTCGGAGTCGCCGCCGTCGTCGGAGTCGCCGTCTTCGGAAGCTTCCGCTCCTTCCTCGCCCTCTTCGCCTTCTTCGCCTTCTTCACCTTCCTCGTCTTCGGTCGGCATGACCGTCGGCGCGGCAATGGTAGCGACGGTGAAGTCACGGTCGGTTGTCACTTCCACGCCTTCGGGAAGCGCAATCGCGCTGATGTGGATCGAATCGCCGATCTCCAGACCGGTCAAATCCGCGGTCAGGATTTCAGGAATGTTCAACGGTGAACACAGCAGCTCAATCTCACGGCGAACGATGTTCAACACGCCGCCGCGCTTGAGACCCGGGCTGGCTTCCTCGTTCAGGAAGTCCACCGGAATTTCCAGCACGATCCGTGTGTTTTCGTTAAACCGGAGAAAATCGACGTGCAACGGCCGGTCGGAAACCGGATGCAGTTGCAGATCACGCGCCAGAACCTGATGGGTCTCGCCGTTCACCTGAACTTCGAAAATCTGGTTAAAAAATCGGGGGTCGTGAATAAGCCGTTCCAGTTCTTTCTGTTCCACAGAAATCGATACCGGATTGAGCTTGTTGCCGTAGATAACCGCTGGAACGCGTCCTGCCCGTCGATGAGCCCGTGCCACCCCCTTGCCGGCCCGGTCACGCATTTCAGCGGAAACGGAAATAGCGTCAGCCATTTTTCGTCTCCTTTAGTGATCAAAGGCGCCAACCTCCAGGGGTGTCAGCGCCGGAAGAGGCGAGGATGTACAGATATACGGGCTTTTAGTCAATCATCAGATGGTTCGACGCAGATTTGATCCAAATTTACGGTTTCGCGCTTCACGATGGAAAATGAGGATCATTTTCGATTGAATCGGGCACTAAACCAGATCAAGAAACAAAATTTATAATTTCTCTTAAAAAGAGCACATCCTTATAGGG
>JAYQGD010000477.1:0-2682 GCA_038140415.1 Rhodospirillaceae bacterium | reverse complement strand
CTCTCGACGCTGCCGGCGTAACAGCGGAAGAACTGGACCTGATCGTCGTCGGCACCACGACACCGGACCGCACATTTCCGGCGACCGCGGTCATGCTGCAAAGCCGGCTCGGCATGACGGGTGGTGCGGGCTTCGATGTGCAGGCTGTTTGTTCGGGCTTTGTGTATGCCCTGTCGGTGGTCGACGGGATGATCAAGTCAGGCACCGCCAAGACCGCGCTTGTGATCGGCGCAGACACAATGTCGAAAATCATGGACTGGGAAGACCGCGGCACATGCGTGCTGTTCGGCGACGGCGCCGGCGCGGTGGTGGTCCGCGGGGTAGAGGTCAACGGGGCGGCCGAGCCTCAGGGCATTCTCTCCACCCACATCCACTCAGACGGCAACCTACAGGATTTGCTCTATTGCGACGGCGGGCCTGGCTTGAACCAGCAAACTGGCTTCCTGCGCATGGAGGGCCAGGAGGTCTTCAAGCACGCGGTCACGAAGTTGGCTGGCGTGGTGGTCGAGGCCCTGGAAGCCAACAACCTCCAGCCCGAAGACATCGACTGGCTGGTGCCTCATCAGGCTAACAAACGGATCATCGACTCCACCGCGAAAAAGCTGAAGATGCCGGCGGAAAAGGTAGTGCTGACCGTGGAAACCCACGCCAACACCTCCGCCGCCTCGATCCCGCTGGCCCTGGATGCCGCGGTGCTGGACGGCCGGATCAAGCGGGGGGACTTGCTGTTGATGGAGGCGATGGGCGGCGGTCTCACTTGGGGTGCAGCGCTGGTCCGCTGGTAAGTCTGCCACAGGCCCTTATTTTTTACATTTTTTACCCGCCGAATGTGCGCCATCCCATTGAAATAGATGAATTTCTCCAGTAAGGTACATTACAACCAAAACACGATACCAAGGGATGGAAGGACATGGCGGGACAGACGATCACCCGATCGCAACTCAGCGAAGCCGTTTACCAGGAAGTCGGACTGTCCAGAAATGAATCCGCCGACCTTCTTGAATCCGTTCTCAATAAAATTTCAGACACGTTAGCCACCGGCGAATCCGTCAAAATTTCATCGTTCGGCAGCTTCTCCGTGCGCAGCAAGGGCCAGCGCATCGGCCGCAACCCCAAGACCGGGGAAGAGGTGCCGATCCTGCCCCGCAAGGTGCTGGTGTTCCGGCCGTCTCAGGTGCTGAAAAGCCGTATCGGCGATGCCACCGGCTCTGCCGCGCCGGCGCCGGGCCCGGCGTCTGAATTTGACGACTGATCATGACCGCGCCCGCTGACACATCCGGCGGGGGCGCCACCCGCAAATCTGCATCCGCTTTCCGTACGATCTCCGAGGTCTCGAAGGAGCTCGGCCTGCCGCAACACGTGCTGCGTTTCTGGGAAAGCAAGTTCTCTCAGATCAAGCCCATGAAGCGGGGCGGGGGCCGGCGCTATTACCGGCCGGAAGATCTGGACCTGCTGCGCAGCATCCGCGACCTCCTCTATGAAGAAGGCTACACGATCAAGGGCGTGCAGAAACTGCTGAAGGAAAGCGGCGGCAAACTGGCCGACCCGGAACCCGCCGCACAAGCGGCGGCGGCGGAAGAGGGTGGCTTGGACAGTTCAAAAATCGAGGCGCTGAAGGGCGTGCTCACCGAGCTCGAAGACATCCGCCGGCTTCTTTAAGCTGCGGTCGCCTAAACCTCATTAAACCGTACCGTAATGATTGCCGTTCACGCGGCCCCGAAGTATATTGCCGCCGTCCGCGGGTCGAACCAGGTCCGGCGGACAGCAAATTGACGGAGCGTGGCGCAGCCTGGTAGCGCACTACACTGGGGGTGTAGGGGTCGTAGGTTCAAATCCTATCGCTCCGACCAATAAAAACAACGGCTTAGCCCACCTGGGCTAGGCCGTTTTTCTTGGAAAGTGGTTTCTAGGTTTAAAATTAGGTTTAATTCCCTTCAGAGGAGGCTCCGATGAATGAGAAACCAGTCCCAGACTATGGTGAAGATGCTGAGTCCGATCTATAAGCAAAGCTCAGATACCTTGAGGCTTACGCCAGTGAAAACCCAGTGGCAAACTGGGCAGCCATTAACGACTGTTTGGAAGGCGAGGAGCCTATTCCAGATTGGGTAATGGCCTATCTCCGGGAGGTCTCAAGCATGATGCTGAACCCGTATGCCGACTCAAAGGACTTAAGACAAAAACTCGGAATTTCGGGGGAAGGAGCCGGAAGGAGCAAGAGTCCTAGGCAGCAGTACCTTCTTCAGGAAAGACGATTCCATATGGCCGTTGAGGTTCAGAATCGATTCGAACAAGATAAGGCCAAGTATGGAAAGGCTACGTTAGACGGAATTTATGAATCAGTGGCGGAAGATTACGGTGAGACCCCCAAATCGGTGAGAGCAGCTTGGAAGGAGTTTGAGGAATTGCTGTGAACAATTTTTGCCGTTGGGTGAGGGGGCTGGTACATTTCCCAAAACAGGGAATGCGAACTAATCACGCCCCAAGCATAAGAAAGAGAAAAGGCTGCTTGAAATGAAAAGTACATTGTTTGGCCATCTCGCACAGAGATTTTCATCACATCCCGAGAACCTAGCCCCTGAGTCCCTTCTGTATCTCATTAGTAATTCAGAGCAAGGGGACACTGTATTTGTCTAGCCCCCTGGTCATGTACCACCCGTCTGTAGAGTTTCAGGAACGGGCGGT
>JAYQGD010000476.1:0-2685 GCA_038140415.1 Rhodospirillaceae bacterium | reverse complement strand
GGGCGGCATCCGGCCCCATCTCTATTGCCTGCCCATCGCCAAGCGGGAAGAACACAGATTGGCCCTGCGCGACGCCGCGACCTCCGGCGAAGCGAGCTTCTTCCTCGGCACCGACACCGCCCCTCACCCGATCGGCGACAAGGAAACCGATTGCGGCTGCGCCGGCATCTTCACCGGCATGAACGCCATGGAACTCTATACGCAAGTGTTCGAGGAAGAGAACGCGCTCGACAAATTGGAAGCCTTTGCGTCGCTCAACGGGCCGGCGTTCTATGGGCTGGAGCCCAATAGCGGGACCCTCACCCTGAAGCGGGAGGATTGGACCGTGCCGGAGAGCCTGGATGTGGGCGATGGCCGTGCCGTCCGACCGTTCATGGCCGGTGAGGTCTTGCACTGGCGGGCGAGCCCTACTTAGTCTCATCGAACTCGCAGAATTGCCGCAGTCGCTGCCAATCCTCCGCAGGCATCACCGGGATCGTCGGCTGCGACACTGTTTTGACGTGATCCGCACGGTCCTGAGACGGCGGATGAGTCGAAAAATATTCAAACTTCTCGGCCAGGCCTTTTTCTCTCGCCGCCAGTTTCTCGAAGAACGTCCGGATGCCGTTCGTATCGATTTTGGCTTTCTCGAGCAGCCGCGCGCCAACCTCATCCGCCTCCCGTTCCGCGTCCCGGCTGTAGGAGCTGGAGGCTAAGCTGGTGCTGATATCGGCCGGGAACCCGGTGCCGAAGATCAGGCTTAGGGTATGATTCACGATGAGGGTGCGGAAAAACGCCTGGGCCACGTGCCGTTTGATCTCGTGCCCCATCTCATGGCCCAGCAGGCCGGCCACCTCCTCCGGCGAGGACGCCGCCCTGACCAGGCCTTCAAACAACACCAGATGGCCGCCCGGCATGGCGAAGGCGTTCACCAGTTTGCCCGGCATCACCAATAGATGAAACTGTTGGGTTAACCCGTTTTCCGATTTGATCCGGTCGATAATTTTGTCCGACATGGCTTTGACGCGATCCAGGCAATCCTTATTCACCTGCTGCTTCTCGCGCATGACCTCGAACTGATTGAACGCGCGGCGCCCGATTTTCTCTTCCCAGGATTGGGGCACCAAGTTGACCCCGGCCGCAACAAACACAGGCAGCGCCAGGTAAAGACCAACAACCACAGCAATCGTCAGCACCGTGTACGCGCCGATGTGGCGCCATTTGGGCACGTAGCGCAGCGCGGTATGGGCCTTCTTCGGCAGCCGTTGGCGGAGCGCCTTGATCCCCGCGCCATCGGCAACCGTCAGGCGGCACTCGGGATCAGCTTCCGAAGACAAGCGGACACTTTGCGCTGACCGTAATTCGTCGTGCACGATGATCTCGTCCAGACGCCAGGTTTTGATTTCTTCTTCACTGGTAGCCTCGACGATCTCCAGGAGACCACCCCAAAACCGGACGGTGACCTCGGTGATCGCGCTGGTTTGGCCGTCACTGAAACGGGCCGGAAACTCCATGGCTAGATTCCGCCTACGTCAAACACATCCATCAACCCTTCGCCTCTGGCCGGCCCTTCCTCCGTCGATTGAGAGATGACCTGACTCTCGGCATCCCCCTGATACATCAGCCGCGTCTCGAAATAACGGATATATCTTGTGTAGACAAAGGGCGTCGCCAGGCCGAGCGTGAAGAGGAGGAGCAGATTGTTGCCCATGGCGAAGAACATGTATCCCATTGGGGAAATGTCGAAGCGGAAACCCAGCTCCTTGAAGTTGATGCAGGTCGCAAAATACTTCCACTCCCGCGCCCGATACCAGCTATAGGGCGCCGTCGACAGGGTGAATGCGATGATAAAAAAGACCACCATATAGACCGCAACAATGTTGCTGAAATTGGTCCGCAACAATTCCTCGAACGTCTTGTCCGTGGTCCAACCGGTGTTGGGTAGTAGGGCGGTCATAAGAGCAAAAAATATGACCAAGATCACCGCGACGGCCACGTACAACAGGATGGCCCCGACAAAGGCGGAAAAGAGCGGCCCAGTCCGGGGTGCGAAATCCAATTTCGTGGCGCCGAACCAGGTATGGCCGATCCGGTATTCCGACAATTTCCGCCGGAAGTACGGCAGCGCCAAAAACAAGGTGAACGGCGCGAGACCGTAGAGCAGGATGGTCATCACCCCATAAACCCAGGCCTTGCCCGTCTGACCGCCCCTGATGCCCCGCCATTGTGTACGGCTCAGCCGGTAGCGCCGCGCCCGATACAAGGCCACGGGAATGAGAAAGTAGATCAACAGGGCCTGGGCGGAACCGATGGCCGCCTGAAGCTGCACGTTCTCCGATTCCGTCACGGTTAGAATGATCTCCGGCAGAATGAAGATGGGGAACAGGATCAGGAACAAAACCACCAGGAACCCGATCAACAGCTCCTTCGGCGTGCCGGTATACTCAAGCCGGTCGTCGAAGATTTCCACGTTGCTCCAGACATAGCGGCGAATGCGGGTCTTGCCCCAAAACCGGTAGAAGCCCAGCGTGATGATCGAGAGCACATAGTTGATGATAAAAATCTTGAACAAGTCCCCGCCATCGCCGTGGTAGAAAAACAGCGGCTTCCACGTCGCATCGCCCGCCGGAGCGGCTGGCGGAGTCTCCTCCTGACCCTGGTTGTGTAAAAACGTTTTGTTTTTGAGTTTCTGTTAGACTCTCGTTG
>JAYQGD010000475.1:0-2685 GCA_038140415.1 Rhodospirillaceae bacterium | reverse complement strand
TGGATCTGAACAAGAACTTCTAGGCCCATGGCTATCAATCGGTCGCGGCTGATTTTCAAGCCGCTGGTTTTCATCGCGTGTCTTATCCCGCTCGGCTGGCTGGTGTTCGCCCTCTGGTCGGACACGGCGCTGGGCACTCTCTATCTGACCTCGGACCCGGTGCAAAAGCTGAACCGGGAGCTGGGCGACTGGGCGCTGATCTTTATCATCCTCACCCTCGCTGTGCGGCCCGCCGGCGAAACCCTCAAGGAAGGGGAGTTCGTCGCCTACCGGCGGATGATCGGGCTCTATGCTTTCTTCTACGCGATCCTGCATCTCACCAGTTATGTGTTGATTGATCTGCAGCTTAATTTGAACGCCTTTGTCGAGGACGTGATCAAGCGCAACTTCATCACCATCGGCATCCTGGCGATCCTGATGCTGATCCCACTGGCCATCACCTCGACCAAGGGCATGATCAAGCGGCTCGGCGGGCGCAAGTGGCGCAAGCTGCATATGCTGGTCTACCCCATCGCCATCCTGGGCGTGATCCACTTTTATATGATGATCCGCGCCGATTTCACCCGGCCGATTATGTACGGCTCGGTGATCTTTTTGCTGCTGGCCTACCGGGTGTGGAAAGCCCGGCAGAAATCTCGGCCGAAAAAGGCTGCCCAAGCGGCGGTTTGACGCATGACGGTGTAGAGGGTGGTAAAGGCTACCCGCTGATCTGCCAGACCACGGGGGCGCTGGAAAGACGCTCTTTGAGCGCCTGACGCTGGGCCTCCATCTCCGGGGGCAGGCGGTCCTCGAAACTGTCGAACAGTTCCTTCTGCGCCTCGGCTTCTTCCAGCCCTTTCTCCCGGTCGATGTCCATGATCCCGGAATAGTCGTCGGCAGCAAAGTCGAGCCCGTCCCAGATCAGGTCCTGATGGCGGGGCATCATGCCAAACGGGCTTTCGACCGCCTCGGCGATGCCGTTCACCCGGTTCACGATCCAGGCCAGGACGCGCATGTTCTCGCCGAAGCCGGGCCAGATGAAATTGCCTTCCTCATCCCGGCGGAACCAGTTCACCCGGAAAATCTTGGGCGGATTAGCGAGCGACTTGCCCATCTTCAGCCAATGGGACCAATAGTCGGCCATGTTGTAGCCGCAGAAGGGCAGCATCGCCATCGGATCGCGCCGGATCGCCGCCTGGTTATCGGCGGCCGCCGTGGCTTCGGAGCCCATGGTCGCGGCCATGTAGACGCCGTGTTCCCAATCCCGCGATTCGTAAATCAGCGGGAAGGTGTGGGTAAGGCGCCCGCCGAAAATAAAGGCGCTGATCGGCACACCGGCCGGATCGTCCCACGCCGGATCGGCGCTCGGGCATTGATGGGTCGCGCAGGTGAAGCGCGCATTCGGATGGGCCGCCGGCGTATCGCTGTCCGGCGTCCAGTCGTTGCCTTCCCAATCAATAAGGTGATCGGGGACATCGCCGTCCTTGCCTTCCCACCAGACATCGCCGTCATCGGTGAGCGCCACATTGGTGAAGATTGTGTCCCGTTCCATCATGGTCATGGCGTTGGGGTTGGTCTTCGAAGACGTCCCCGGCACCACGCCGAAATAGCCGGCTTCCGGATTGATCGCATAGAGACGGCCGTCGTCGCCGGGTTTGATCCAGGCGATATCGTCGCCGACCGTGCGCACTTTCCAGCCGTCAAAGCCTTCCGGCGGGATCAGCATGGCCAGATTGGTCTTGCCGCAAGCGCTCGGGAAGGCGGCGGCCACATAAGCCTTTTCGCCCTTCGGGCTTTCCAGTCCGAGAATCAGCATATGCTCGGCGAGCCAGCCCTCGTCCCGCGCCATC
This sequence comes from Rhodospirillaceae bacterium, assembly GCA_038140415.1. Taxonomy (GTDB): domain Bacteria; phylum Pseudomonadota; class Alphaproteobacteria; order Rhodospirillales; family UBA2165; genus JAYPHU01. Next base: position 856 of record JAYQGD010000475.1, on the reverse strand, counting down.
ACCGACGCGATGCGGAGCGAGAAGCATTTCTTACCGAGAAGCGCGTTGCCCCCGTAGCCGGAGCCGTAGGACCAGATGGCCCGTTCTTCCGGATACTGGACAATGTATTTTGTTTCGTTGCAGGGCCACGGCACATCTTCCTCACCGTCGGCCAGAGGCGCGCCCACCGTGTGCATACAGGGCACGAACTCGCCGTTGTCGCCCAGCACGTCCAGGGCCGCTTGGCCCATCCGGGTCATCACCCGCATGCTGGCGGCCACATAAGGCGAATCGCTCAACTGCACGCCGATATGCGCGATGTGGGAGCCCAGGGGACCCATGCTGAAGGGGATGACATACATGGTCCGGCCCTTCATGCAGCCCTCGAACAGGCCGTTCATGGTCTGCTTCATCTCGGCCGGATCCACCCAGTTGTTGTTGGGGCCGGCGTCCTTTTGTTCCTTGGAGCACACGAAGGTCCGGTGTTCCACCCGCGCCACGTCTTTCGGGTTGGACCGGGCCAGGAAGCTGCCGGGGCGCTTCTCCGGGTTCAGCGGCATCAACGTGCCGGCCTCCACCATCTGGGCGCAAAGCCGGTAATATTCTTCCTTGTAGCCGTCGCACCAATAAATATCGTCGGGTTGGGTCAAACTCGCCATCTCGTCGATCCAGGCGAGGAGTTTCGGGTTGTTGGTATGATTGCTGCCGGAACCGGCCATCATGCTCTCCCACGTTTGCCACTTTCACACATGCGCCGCCAGCTAATTTGATTGCCTGCGTTCGCCTTCTGAAAAGTGACCGGTGACGTGAGGCCTCACGCCACCGGCTCAACTCTTCTTTAGAAAAACTCTAGCCTCGGTTTCCGGGAGGCGCAACA
>JAYQGD010000474.1:0-2696 GCA_038140415.1 Rhodospirillaceae bacterium | reverse complement strand
GCGCAAGTCTTTCACGGTTCGAACGATTTGAAGAGTGGACGCTGTGCCGGTCACGCGCGGACCTCGACGATAAAACCCGGGATCAGGATTTCTTGTTGTAGCAATGTTCGGGGCCGGGGAAGGTTCGGGCCTTCACTTCCTTGGCGTAGGCTTGCGCGGCTTTGCTGATCTCCTCGCCCACTTCGGCGAAGTGCTTCACGAACTTGGGGGTGAAGTCGGTGATCATGCCAATGGCGTCTTCGGTCACCAGGATTTGTCCGTCGCAGGCGTTGGAGCCGCCGATGCCGATGGTCACCGCGGACACTTCCTCGGTGATCTGCTTGGCCAGACCCTCGACCACGGCCTCGACCACGATGGCGAAAGCGCCGGCGTCGGAGATCGCCTTGGCGTCTGCCAGAATATTTTTGGCGCCGTTATCATCCCGCCCTTGAGAGCGGAAGCCGCCGGCCACATTGACCGACTGGGGTTTGAGCCCGACATGGCCCATCACCGGGATGCCGCGTTCCACCAGGAACTTGACCGTGTCGGCCATTTCACGGCCGCCTTCGATTTTGATCGCGGCGCAGCCCGTCTCCGCCATTACCTTGGCGGCGTTGCGGAAGGCCAGTTCCGGAGATTCCTGATAGGTGCCGAAGGGCATGTCGACGACGACGCAGGCGTGCTTGGTGCCGCGCACCACCGCCGCGCCATGATTGATCGCCATGTCGAGGGTGACGCCGAGCGTGCTATCCATGCCATAGACCGCCATGCCCATGGAATCGCCGACCAGCAGGAAATCCACATGCTCGTCCAATAGCTTGGCCATGGGCGTCGTGTAGGCGGTCAGGCTGACAATCGGCTCGCCGCCTTTGCGGACGGCCAGGTCGGGAATTGTCACCCGTTTTCCGGCTTTGACGGCGGTGCTCACCGATCAAGTCTCCTCTCAACTGGTCCGGTCCGGGACTTTAGCCCGGTTTAGGGGCCGTGGACATAGCATATGGACCCGATTTGCGCCAGACAGTGCGATGCAGAACAGCTATGCGGCGGCAACGGGGTCGAAAGAACCTTTATTTTCAATGATTTCCGTATTTTAAATTGGCCGGAGCCGGTGAAGACGGCTATCCTTCCGCACCATTTCGGACCGGGGTCACACCTTTGCGAAACATCTCGATAATCTTTGCCGCCGTCCTTGTCCTGACCGCTTGTCAGCATCAGGGCGGCCAAGCGGAGGCAGACGCCAGTCGCGCTCAGCCCGAGGCGCAAACCCGGACGGCCGCGCCCGCCAACAAGGCGCCGGTCACCGCCAAGCAACATATGGTCGCCGCCGCCAATCCGCTGGCCTCACAGGCCGGCTTGGAGATATTGCACGCCGGCGGCTCGGCGGTGGATGCCGCCATTGCCATACAGTTAGCGCTTAATGTGGTGGAGCCGCAATCCTCGGGCATCGGCGGGGGTGGATTCATGATGCACTTCGCCGCCGCCTCCGGCGAAATCGACGCGTTTGACGGGCGGGAGACAGCCCCGGCCTCGGCCACGCCGGATATGTTCCAAGGTCCGGACGGAAAACGGATGAAGTTTTTCGAAGCGGTGCCGGGCGGCAAATCCACCGGGGTCCCCGGTCTCGTCCGCATGATGGAACTGGCTCACAGAAAGCACGGCAAGCTGCCCTGGGCGCGCCTGTTCGAACCAGCCATCCGCTTGGCTGAGATCGGCTTTCCGGTGTCGCCCCGGCTTAATCTTCTGATCAGCCGGGACAAGCTGATTGATAAATTCCCTCGCACATCCGCCTATTTCAAACTTGGTGGAAACCCCCTGCCGGTGGGTAAAATCCTGACCAATAAGCCATTGGCCGAATCGTTCAAAAAGATCGCCGAGGGCGGCGCCGATGCCTTCTATCAAGGCGAAATCGCCCAAGAGATCACCCGCGCGGTCGCCGCCGCGGCGGTCAACCCCGGCCGAATGACCCGCAGCGACTTGGCCGCCTACCGGGCCAAACGGCGGGAGCCCGTCTGCGGCGCTTATCGGGGACACCTTGTCTGCGGCATGCCGCCACCGACTTCCGGCGGTGTGGCTGTGATCCAAATCCTGGGCATGCTCAGCCACTTCGACCTGGCGTCAAATCTACCGGGATCGGCGGAGGCCGCGCACCTGATTGCGGAGGCCAGCCGGCTCGCCTTTGCTGATCGAGGCCTCTATCTGGCAGACCCCGACTTTGTCGGCGTACCGGTACCCCGGCTGATCGATCCGGGATATCTGGCGGAACGGGCAAAGCTCATCTCGCCGGAAAAATCCCTGGGCAAGGCCGAACCGGGCAAGGTGTTCGCCAAGGCGGACAGCGCCTTCGCGCCCGACGACGTGCTCAAAGGGCTGTCCACGTCTCACCTGGTGGTGGTGGACCAAAACGGCAATACGGTCTCCATGACATCGTCCATTGAGAATGCCTTCGGGTCGCGATTGATGGCCGGCGGGTTTCTGTTGAACAACCAGCTAACGGACTTTGCCTTTACCCCCGTCCGCGACGGCAAGATGGTCGCCAACGCGCCCTGGCCGGGGAAGCGCCCACGCTCCTCCATGAGCCCGACACTGGTGTTTGACCGGGCCGGCAAGCCGGTGATGGCGATCGGCTCGCCGGGCGGGTCTCGGATTATCGGCTACGTGGCGCAGACCATCATCGCCGCCCTGGATTGGGGCTTTGATATTCAAGCGGCCATCGACCT
>JAYQGD010000473.1:0-2697 GCA_038140415.1 Rhodospirillaceae bacterium | reverse complement strand
GCGTCCAGCTTCTGAACGATCAGGTTGTCGTTCTCGCCGGCTTCGATGAAGGCGCCGTCTTCGCGGATCGCGTGGCACTTCTTCTTAGCGAGGCCGAGTTCCTTGGCGCCCTTAACCTTCTTGCAGCCGCCTTCCATGGCGATCTCAACGAACGCGTCGCGGGTGCCGGACGTCGGGGGCGGGCCCAAAACTTCGATCTTGGTTTTCGGGAGGCTGGCGTCGATGTCGCTCCACATTTTGTAGGGGTTGTCGACCAGCTTGCCGTTCATCGGCACTTTGTGCGCCAGGGCCAGGAAAATCTGAGCCGTGGTCAGGTTCATCGGCTTGGTCTTCTTGGAGTTGGCTAGAACGATCCCGTCAAAACCGATTTTGACTTCGGTGATCTTGATCCCGGCGGCCGTGCATTTCTTAAATTCCGAAGATTTGATCCGGCGGGACGCGTTGGTGATGTCGGGGTGCTGCTCGCCGATGCCGGCGCAGAACAGCTTCATGCCGCCGCCGGAACCGGTGGATTCGACAACCGGGGTCTTGAAGCTGGAGGTTTTACCGAATTGCTCCGCCACGGCGGTCGAGAACGGGAAAACCGTCGAAGAACCGACAATGCGGATTTGGTCGCGCGCTTCAGCCGTCGTCGGGGCAAAAGAAGCTGCCATGACGGCCGCTGCCGCGGCGATGGTTAAGGTTGTTTTGAACATATTGATGTGTCTCCTAAGTATATCTCTGTCTAAGCGGGTCTACCGCGATCAGTGCGGACACTAAGTTTGGCTGGAGACAGTCATATGACTCTACTGTTACACTATTATGACAGTATTTGAGGAATAGCCCGGAAATCCGGGAAATTCGGGTGTCACAATTCAATAAATTGATTAATCCGGCGCCGGAAGCTGGATGGTGAAGGTGGTGCCTTCTTCGGCGGTGCTTTCAATCGTCAAACGGCCCCGATGGCGGCTGACAATGTGCTTCACGATGGCCAAGCCGAGGCCGGTGCCGCCCGGTTTACGCGACCGGCCCTTGTCGACCCGGTAAAACCGTTCGGTCAGCCGCGGCAGGTGTTCCGGTCCGATCACATCACCCTTGTTGTTGATCGCAATGGCGACGCCGGGCACCTTGGTTTCCGCGATTCGGTCAATCTTCCGGGCTTCGATGGTGATCGGGGTTTCGCGGCGGCCATACTTGATGGCGTTGTCGAGTAAGTTCTGAAACACCTCCATCAGCTCATCCTGTTCGCCCAGGACAAGCGGCAGGCCGTCCAGCAGATCGACCGTGATCTCCATGTCTTTCTCGGCGGCGCGGCCGTCCAACAATTCCTTGGTCATGCCTAACAGATTGGGCACATGTACCCGATCCCGGGGCGGCACGTGTTCACTGACCTCCACCCGCGACAATGAAAGCAGCTCGTCCACCAGCCGGGACATGCGCGCTGCTTCTTCCTCCATAATGGCGAGGAACCGTTCCTGCGCGTCCGGATCGTTCTTGGCCGGGCCCTGCAGCGTTTCGATAAAGCCCACCAGAGAGGCGATGGGGGAGCGCAACTCGTGGCTTACATTGGCGACGAAGTCCTGGCGGACCTGATCCGCGCTTCGGGCGCTGGTGACATCCCGCAGAACCACCATGGCGCGCCGGAGCCCCGACTCATCATCGTCCACAGGAATGGTTTCCAGCTGCAGGGTCCGGTTGACCGGCGCCGAGAGCTTCACCTCGGCGGTTTGCGCCTCACCGCTGGTCAGGCAGGCGTCTACCGCCGCCAACGCCGCCGGGTGCCGCCAGGAAATCGCCAGGTCCTTGCCGATACGAAGCGCGTCGACGACGCCCAAGGCGGCGCTGTTGGCAAACAGCACCTTGCGGCCGTGATCAACCAGGATGATCGGATCGGAAAGCTTGTCCAGAAGGGAATGGAGATTGACCCCGGCCAGACCAGCGGCGGAGATATTGCCGATGGCGCTTGTGTCAGCCATGCCGCCAAGCCTCGCCGTCTGTTGTTTGTCTGCTCTCCATCGCCGAGTCGTACTCCGTCCCGAGGGCGCGAGTCAAAGCTTCTCGGCGGCGCAAACAAAAACCCCCGGCAAACAGGGAAATGCCGGGGGTTTGTTTTCCATGCCGGACAAGCGCCGGCGGAAATTTTATGCGGTTAGGCCGCCGTTTTGGCCTTATCAACCAGCGCCATGTTGACGTTGGCCGGGGACGAGATGGTCAGATCGGCTTCACCCGCCCGGAAGGCGTAGTGGGCGATCTGGGACCGGTCGATGCCCATGTCCTTGAGGTCGCGGTCGCTAAGGCGGGACAGTTGGTCGTACGCCTGGGCGCTGTCGATCGCCTGAGCCAGCGGCTCAATGACATTGGTTTTGACAAAGCCCTTCACGCCGGACCAAGCCGAACCGAAAAGCTCGGCAACATACTCGGAGCGGGCGCGCATGGCCTGTGCGACAAGCTCGTTCACTTCCGGCGAGCCGTAATAAACATGGGTGGGGGCGGTGTTGAGTTCGTTTTTCATTTTCTTATCTCCTATTTGTTGTTCTCGCCCGTCCGGGCGATGCCGCTAATTGCGAATGGTTCTAAAATAGGGGGGATCGGTTCGCGGACTAGCGTTCATCCGCCAATCCAGCTATGCGCATTTTGCATAGCAAAATAAACGGGGCGGAAACGGCAGAATTCTGCTGGAATTCAACGGAAAATCAAGTCCAGCGGGGGGTGTAATCC
>JAYQGD010000472.1:0-2706 GCA_038140415.1 Rhodospirillaceae bacterium | reverse complement strand
GCTGCCGTCGTCGAAGGTGACCATCATCCACTGGAAGTCGTCCCGGTTATACTTCTTGAAGACGACACTGGTCGCCCGCGCATAGACCTCGACCGGCTTTTTGCCCTCCATGTACCAAAGGATGAGATCAACCAGATAGGTCAGGGTGTTGATGGACGGGGTGGTGTTGGGCGAGCGGCTGGCGACGGCCTCCCCGACCGCGCGGGTGACATAGATCTTGCCCATGGCCATCACGATTTCGCCGAGCTGGCCCGAGACCACGGACTGTTTGGCCAGGAGATAGCGCCGCCGGAACCGCTGGGTATAGCCGACAAAGACCTCGGTCCCGCTGGCCTTGGCCTTGGCCAGAATGTCATCGGCCTCATCCAGATTCAGCACGAAGGGCTTTTCGATCAGGACCGGCTTTCCCAACTCCGCCGCCAGGGCCGCCGGCCCGTAGTGGTTCTCCTCGTCGGTTGAGACAAAGACCGCGCCGACACTGTCGTGGCGGATGGCTTCTTCATAGTCTGCCGTCCGCATATCGGCGTCGGTGGCCTCCGCCAGTTCACCCAGCTTATCCTGCTTGGTGTCGCACACGGCCAGATAATCCACCTGCGGTATTTGCCGGCAGGAGTGCGCCCGAAGGGTGCCGATGCCGCCCGCGCCGATGACGGCTACGCCTGTTGATTTCATGTTTCTGTCCCCCTGTATCAAGTTGGCCGGCGCATCAAAGCACACGATGTTTTCCGCAGCCTATCGCGCCGGATTTGGGGCTGTAAAGCGTTGGGGACTGGAGTGCTTTCCATGCGTGCTCTCCCCTCATTCCGGGATAGTATTTCGCGCTTTCCCGCTGTATTAATCGGGCAACGAACAATATTTTCTCTAGCTGGGGTATGGCTATGTTGAACATCAAGAAACTCTCCGTCCTTTTGTCCGCCGCCGCGTTGGCGGCCGCCGTGTTTGCCGCGCCTGTTTTTGCGCCGCCGGCGAGTGCGGAAAATCTGCCGCAGCCGACCCGCACCGAAAGCGGGCTCTATCATCATTCCTGGTTCCTGGACTCGTTCCTGGACTTCAAGGAAGACTTCGACGTCGCCAAAAAGAACGGCAAGCGCCTGGTCCTGATGATCGAACAGCGGGGCTGCATCTACTGCAAAAAGATCCAGACGGAGATTTTGGTCGACAAGGAAATCCAGACCTATATCCGCAAGCATTTCGAAGTGGTGCAGATCGACATGTGGGGCGCCAAGGACGTGGTCGATTTCGACGGCAAGGAAATGACCGAGAAAGAGCTGGTGCGCCGCTGGGGCACGCTGTTCACCCCGACTATCGTGTTCATGCCCGATGACTGGAAGAAGATCGAGGGCAAGTCCGGTAAGGACGCCGCCGTCGCCATGATGCCCGGCGCGTTCGGCAAGGGCACCTTCCTGGCGCTCTTTGAGTGGGTCGCCGAAAAGCACTATGAAAAGGGCGAGCACTTCCAGAAATACGTGAACGACCGCTATTGGGCGAAGCGGGGCGGCCGCCCTGACTCCAACACCCAGTTCAATCCGAATAACTAGCCCGATTTCCCGCATCTGTTTTGCAGCGGTTTCCGGTAAAGGCGAGGGCTGAGACGTGAGCCGCCAGCTTTTCCTGGGAACGGCGCTTCTGTTGAGCTCCGCCGGCGGGCTGGTAATCGAGATCGTCGCCGGCCGGCTGATCGCGCCCTATGTGGGCATGTCGCTCTATACCTGGACGGCGATCATCGCCGTGGTGCTGGCGGGCCTGTCTGCCGGCCACTGGATCGGCGGCCTGTTGGCCCGTGCGCACGTCACCTACGCCATCGCCAACCGGCGGCTCGCCGTCGCCCTGGGGTTGGCGAGCGTTTCAAGCCTGCTGGCGCTGGTTCTCCTTAGGGTGCTGTCCGAGCCGCTACTGTCCAGCGGGTTAAGTCCGGTGCCCATCGTAATCCTGCTGACCACGGCGCTGTTCCTGCTCCCCAGCTTGTTCGTCGGCATCGTCGCGCCGATCCTGACCAAGCTGGCGCTCGAAGACAAAGGCGATGATCCGGGCCCCGTCATCGGGCGGATGTACGCCATCGGCACGCTCGGCAGCATCGCCGGCACGCTGAGCGCGGGCTACGTGTTTATCTCCTGGTTCGGCTCCATCTGGACGGTAATCGCCGTGGCCGCCGTCTATGCCGCCCTGGCGTTGGCCTGCCTGGTGATGGGCCGCCCGTCCAAGGGGCCGGTCGTGGGCGTCGGGCTGATCGTGTTGATCGCCGGCACGGCGCTGTTCGGCCAGAACGTCCGCGCCTTCATCACGCCGTGCACCATAGAGAGCGATTATTTCTGCATCCGGGTCGATGACATGACGGCGCAAACCGGCCGGCCCAGCGCGCTGATGGCGTTGGATCACCTGGTGCACAGCATCAATGACCGGCTGGAACCGGGCATCCTCTACAGCCCCTATATCCACTTCGTGGATGAATATACGGACCGGCGCTTTCGGGGCAGACCGGGCGGCGAACTTTTTAGCGCCTATTTCATCGGCGGCGGCGGGTACTCGTTGCCCCGGGCCTGGGCGTCGTCTCGGCCCTCGTCCCGGCTGATGGTGGCGGAGATTGATCCGGCGGTGACCCAAGCGGCGGCCGATGGGATGTGGCTGAACACGTCCGACAAGGCGCTTGATATCCGGCACGAGGACGCCCGGCAGTTGCTGCAGTCTCTGCCGCGTGAGCCCCGGTTC
>JAYQGD010000471.1:0-2708 GCA_038140415.1 Rhodospirillaceae bacterium | reverse complement strand
TGGCGGTTGTCGCCGCGCGGTCGCCTGCCGACTGTTTCGAGGTCGCTATCGAGGCGGCGCGGATCGCCACCAAGTACATGACCCCGGTCATCCTGCTGGCCGACGGCTACATGGCCAATGCGTCCGAGCCGTGGCTGATCCCCGATGTGGACAAGATCGACGAGTTCAAAGTCAACTTCCGGAGCGAGACGGAAGGATTCCACCCGTTCGTCCGGGACGATTCCACCCTGGCCCGCGCCTGGGCCGTCCCCGGTACGCCGGGCCTGGAACACCGGATCGGCGGGATCGAGAAGTCCTACGAGACCGGCAACATTTCCTACGACCCGGCTAACCACCAAAAGATGACCGACGTGCGCAAGCGCAAGATCGCCGATATCGCCAACGACATCCCGGAACAGGCTGTTGAAGTTGGTGAGGACTCGGGCGATGTCGCGGTCGTCGGTTGGGGCTCGAGCTTCGGCCCGATCAACCGGGCGGTGCAACAGTTGCGCGGCGACGGCGCGAGCGTCTCTCATATTCACCTGCGCCATATCTGGCCCCTGCCGTCCAACCTGGGCACGCTTCTGGGCCAATTTAAGAAAGTGATCGTCCCGGAGATGAACACCGGTCAGTTACTGACCGTGCTTCGGGCCGAATATCTCATCCCGGCCATCGGCCTGAACAAAGTCTCCGGACAGCCGTTTAAAGTGTCCGAAGTCGAAGCCGCCATTCGCGAGCATTTGGAGTAGTAGCGATGAACGTTGCCACGCGCCCCGAAAAAATGACCCCTAAGGATTACGCCTCCGACCAGGAGGTGCGCTGGTGCCCCGGCTGCGGCGATTACGCCATCGTCCGGGCCATGCAGAAAGCCCTCGCCGATCTGCAGGCGCCGACCGACAAAACGGTGTTTATCTCCGGCATCGGCTGTGCCGCCAGGTTCCCCTATTACATGGCGACCTACGGCTTCCACACAATTCATGGACGGGCGGCATCCATCGCCACCGGCACCAAGCTTGCCAATCCGGACCTGGATGTGTGGGTGATCTCCGGCGACGGTGACGCACTTTCGATCGGCGGCAACCACCTGATGCATGTGCTGCGCCGCAATGTGGATCTGCAGTACATCCTGTTCAACAACGAGATTTACGGGCTGACCAAGGGTCAGTATTCGCCGACCTCGCAGATCGGCACCCGGTCCCCGTCGACGCCGCTCGGCTCCATCGACAACCCGATGTCGGCGACCGAGTTTGCGCTCGGCTGCGGCGCGCGCTTTGTCGCCCGCGGCATCGATTCCCAGCAGAAGCACCTGCCGGAAGTGTTCAAACGGGCCCATGCCCATCGCGGTGCGTCCTTCGTCGAAGTGTTCCAGAACTGCATCGTCTATAACGACGGCGTCTATGATCACTTCACCGAGAAAAGCGTGGCCGAAGACCGGCAGATCGTCTGCGAGCACGGCCAGCCGCTGATTTTCGGCAAGGAAAGCAACAAGGGCCTGCGCCTGAAACCGGGCACGATGGACCTCGAGGTGGTCACCCTCGGCGAAAAAGGCATTTCGGAAAGCGATATCCTGGTCCATGACGAGACCAATAAGATGATGGCGCTTCTCCTGGCCGGCATGAAGTCGCCGGAATTCCCGGTGGCCATCGGTGTGCTGTACTGCAATCCGGCGCCGACCTACGAAAAGGCGGTGAACGATCAGGTGGCCTCGGAGATTGAGAAAAAGCCCGGCGCCAATTTGAACGACCTGTTGCGTCAAGGCGCGACCTGGACCGTGGACTGATCCCTTTCCGGCGCTGCCATATTCCGGGCGTAATTATTCGCTCACATAGAAGATCATTGATGTCGGTGCGCCGGTTCCATTAGGCTGGGCCGGTGCATATTACCTTTCACGGACTGATATCAGTGACACGTATCTACGCAACATTGGCTGGACTTTGGGCGCTCGCTTTGATCACGGCGGCGCCCGCTCATGCTCAGGTCGACGAGAGCAAACTCGATGCCGGCGACATCTTCAAGGATTGCGACATCTGTCCCGAGCTGGTGGTGATCCCGTCCGGCAGCTTCGTCATGGGCTCCCCCATCGGCAAACCCCGGGAGAAACCGTTGCGGCGGATCACGCTGAGAAAGCGGTACGCCATGGGCCGGTTCGAGACCACGTTCGCCGAGTATGACGCCTGCACCGCCGCCGGGGGATGCTCCAAGAAAATCTATGACCGGGAATGGGGCCGCGGCCGCCGGCCGGTGATGAACGTCCTCTATACCGATATTCAGGAATACATGCGTTGGATCAGCAAGAAGACCGGCAAGACCTATCGGCTGCCCTCCGAGGCGGAATGGGAATACGCCACTCGCGCCGATTCGGACACCGAATATTGGTGGGGCGACGACATGATCAACGGCGAAGCCAATTGCCGGGGATGCGGCACAGAATGGAGCGGCGTCAAGAGCGCGCCGGTGGGTTCCTTCAAGCCCAGCCCCTGGGGACTCTATGACGTCCACGGCAATGTGCTGGAGATGGTGGAGGACTGCTGGACCACGTCTCACAAGGGCGCCGATCCCTCCGGTAAGGCCAAGGTCTTTGCCAATTGCCCCAACCGCGTGGTGAAGGGCGGGGCCTGGTATTATCTCTCCAAAGTGTCCCGCTCAGCATCGCGGGCGCGCAACGATATGCGCGTGTTCAGCTACTTTATCGGTTTTCGGGTGTTGCGGGAGATGGACTGAGCCGTCGC
>JAYQGD010000470.1:0-2708 GCA_038140415.1 Rhodospirillaceae bacterium | reverse complement strand
GTGTGGGATCGCGGCTATATTTGACCTTGCCGCCAAACCTGTTGATCGGGCAGGCTTGGATCGGATCATGACGTCTATGGCGGCGCGGGGTCCCGATGGAGAAGGGGTCTGGGTTGCGCCGGGCGGATCGGTTGCTCTGGGTCACAAACGCTTGGCGATTATCGATCCCGGCGAAAGCGGCGCACAACCGATGCTCCTAGATGACCGCGGTGGCGCCAAGTTGGCCATCACCTACAATGGCGAAATATACAATTTTCGGGAACTGCGGGACGAATTGATCGCCGAAGGGCGGAAGCTTTCAACCCAATCTGATACGGAAGTTCTCCTCCATCTTTATGACCGGGAAGGCCCGGAGATGGTATCCAAGCTTCGCGGGATGTTTGCCTTTGCGATCTGGGACGAATCTCGCAGGGAAATGTTCCTAGCGCGTGATCCATTCGGTATCAAACCGCTCTATTACACCACAGGCAATCAACAAGTCCGGGCGGCCTCCCAGGTGAAGGCCTTGCTGGCCGGCGGTGGCATTGACACGACGGCGAATGCCGCAGGGCACGTGGCGTTTCACATATTCGGCTATATCCCCGAGCCCCACACCCTGTACGCGGGCATCCGCTCTCTTCCAGCTGGACACACACTTTCCATCAACTCGGATGGAATCGGGGAGCCAACGCCGTATTACGATGTTCGTGATTACCTTCGCTATGCCCAACCAGAAGCTTCGGCAGAGGTTCGGCGGGAGCGGTTGCAAGCGGCCCTCAGACAGTCTATCGCGTATCACTTGGTCTCCGACGTGCCTGTAGGAATATTCCTGTCGGCCGGTTTGGACTCTGCCATGGTGGCCGGCCTGGCTAGCGAGAGCGCCGGCGTCTCCCTGGATACTATGACGCTGAGTTTTGATGAGCTTTCCGGCACTCCGATGGATGAAGCGCCGCTGGCCGAGAAAATCGCCGAGCTCTACAAAACCCGGCATCAAACGAGAAAAGTGGCAGGTGTCGAGTTTCATGAAGATATGGAACATTTGTTCCGAGTTATGGATCAGCCCTCCATTGATGGCGCCAATACGTATTTCGTTGCTAAGGAAGCCGCAGGGATGGGGCTGAAAGTGGCGCTGTCCGGTCTGGGCGGCGACGAGATATTCGGCGGTTATCCATCTTTCCGCCAAGTGCCCCAAATGGCCAACATGCTGGGATGGATTCCCGGACTACGGCCGTTGGGCGCCGCGTTTCGCGTGATCAGCGCGCCGGTAATCAAACAAATGACGTCGCCCAAATATGCGGGTGTTTTTGAGTATGGCGGCGATTTTGGTGGAGCCTATCTCCTCAGGCGGGGGTTGTTTATGCCCTGGGAGCTGCCGGAGGTGTTGAACCCGGATCTGGTCAGGCAAGGCTTGAAGGAGTTGGATGTCATGACCCGATTGTCTGACACAACTCAAGCCATTCCAACGGATCATGGCAAAGTCTCGGCGCTCGAGCTTTCCTGGTATATGCGAAATCAGTTGCTGCGGGACTCGGATTGGGCGGGCATGGCCCATTCCCTCGAGATACGCACGCCCTTGGTGGATGCGTTCCTGTTCCGCGAGATCGCTGCACTGGGCGCAAGCAAACAGGATATGGCGGCGGCCCCAGCCACGCCGCTCCCTGATGACGTTCTAAACCGGCCGAAAACCGGATTCTATCTGCCGGTCCGGGAATGGCTGATGGGCGAGCAAGACCCGGGCGCTTTAGGCCGTGGTTACCGGGGCTGGGCGCGTATGGTCTATGACCGGCTCTGGAACGGGCACTGAGTTTTCCCGCCGGGCGCATGTCACCGGGATTTGATTTGGCCTCGGGTGCGAACCCCTCTATCACCCAGCCAGCGAACATTACAAAATTCAGAGGATGAGTGACATGGAGCCGATTCTGCCTTGGCTGATCATGGCCGGCTATGGACTGCTTGTCTGGTATCTCGCGCCCAAAAGCACAACTGTCAGCGGGTTCTTTTCCGGCGGCGATGAAAAAGGCGCGGCGCCCGGCCTGTGGCTGCTGGTCGCCAGCGCGGCCATTTCCTGGATATTTGCCAAGTCCATCGCCAACGCCGCCGGGCTGGCGCAGGCGTTCGGTCTTGCAGGCTCGATCGGCTACGCGTTTTATTATTTCAGTTTCTTCGTGGCCGGCGTGGCCATTTATCTGATCCAGACGCGAGGCGGCGACACGTCCCTACCGGCGTTTCTGGTCAGAAAGTATGGGAGACTTTGCGCCAAACTGTTCATCGCCGCCATCGCAATTCGACTGTTCAACGAGGTGTGGTCCAACACCAAGGTTGTGGGTCTGTATTTCGGTGCGGAGGGAAGCGCCGGCTATTGGGTTGCCGTCGCGGCGGTGACCGCGTTCACGGTCATCTATTCCTGGCGGGCCGGCATGCGCGGCAGTCTTTTGACCGATGGCGGCCAGATGATCCTCGCCGCCGTTCTGCTGGCAGGGATTTTGGTTTTTCTGCTGCCGACGTTTGCCGCGCAGGGATTGCCGGACGTGCCGTCGGCAGCCAGCATGGCTGGGTGGACGTTCGCCGGGTTGGCTTTGGTTCAAGTGCTCAGCTATCCGTTCCACGATCCCGTCCTGACCGACCGGGGATTTCTGACCGATCCAAAAACTATGTTGAAAGGGTTTGTCATCGCCGGCCTGATCGGCGGCGGTTTCATCTTCTTGTTCGGTTTCGTCGGGATCTATGCC
>JAYQGD010000469.1:0-2713 GCA_038140415.1 Rhodospirillaceae bacterium | reverse complement strand
CACCGGCGCTAAATCCTGGCGAGAGGACAACTCATGGCACGTAATAAGATTGCGCTGATCGGCGCGGGCAACATTGGCGGAACGCTGGCTCACCTGGCCGGCCTCAAGGAACTGGGCGACGTGGTGATGTTCGACATTGTCGACGGCATCCCCCAGGGCAAATCCCTGGACTTGGCGGAAAGCTCGCCGATCGAGGGCTTCGACGCCAACATGAGCGGCTCGTCGCGCTATGCCGCGATCCGGGGCGCCGACGTGATCATTGTGACCGCCGGTGTGGCGCGAAAGCCGGGCATGAGCCGCGACGATCTGATCGGCATCAACACCAACGTGATGCGCGCCGTCGGCGACGGCATCAAGCGCTATGCGCCGAACGCCTTTGTTATCTGCATCACCAACCCGCTGGACGTGATGGTGGGTGTGCTGCGGGACGCCTGCGGACTGCCTCATAATAAAGTGGTCGGCATGGCCGGGGTGCTGGATTCGGCCCGGTTCCGCTATTTCCTGGCGGAAGAGATGAATGTCTCCGTCGAAGACGTCACCGCCTTCGTGCTGGGCGGCCACGGCGACACGATGGTGCCGCTGGCGCGCTACTCCACGGTCGGCGGCATTCCGCTTCCCGATCTGGTGAAGATGAAATGGATGAGCCAGAAGAAGCTGGATGAGATCGTCCAGCGCACCCGGGACGGCGGTGCGGAAATCGTCGGCCTCTTAAAAACCGGTTCGGCCTTCTATGCGCCTGCCAGCGCGGCGATCCAGATGGCGGACGCGTACCTGAAGGATAAGAATCGCCTGCTGCCCTGCGCGGCCTACCTACGAGGTGAATTCGGCGTGAAGGGCATGTATGTGGGCGTGCCGGTGATCATCGGCGCCAAGGGTGTCGAGAAGATCGTCGAGATCAACCTGGATGCGGCGGAGAAAGCGGCCTTCAACAAATCCGTCCGCGCCGTCAAAAAACTGATCGACGAATGCGCGAAGATCATCAAGGGCAGCGCGGCGAAGCCTGCGGCTAAGAAGAAAGCGCCGGCCAAGAAATCCGCCGCCAAGAAGAAAGCCGCAGCGAAGAAGAAAACGGTTGCGGCTAAAAAGCCGGCGGCGAAGAAAAAGACGGCAGCAGCCAAAAAGCCGGCTGCCCGTAAAAAGACGGCCGCCAGGAAGAAGGCGACCGCCAAACGCCGGACGAAGAAATAGCCTCGTCCGGCATGAGATCATTCCCGGGCCATTTGACCGAAAGAGGGGCCGATGAACATTCATGAGTATCAAGCGAAACAGTTGCTGGCGCGCTATGGCGTGGCGGTGCTGAAAGGCGGGGTCGCCTATACGGCGAGCGAAGCGGAAAACGTCGCCAAGGATCTGGGCGGTCCCATCTGGGTGGTGAAATCCCAGATCCACGCCGGCGGCCGGGGCAAAGGCAAGTTCGCCGAAGACTCCGCCGGTGATGCGGGCGGCGTCCGCGTTGTCAAATCCGTCGAGGATGTAAAGGACAACGCCAATCAGATGCTGGGCGCAACCTTGGTCACCCATCAGACCGGCCCGGCCGGCAAAGAGGTCAAGCGGGTCTATATCGAAGACGGTTGCGACATCGACCGGGAGCTGTATCTCAGCCTGCTGGTCGACCGGGAAACTTCCCGGGTGACCATCATCGCGTCGACCGAAGGCGGCATGGATATCGAAGAAGTGGCGGCCAGCACGCCGGAGAAGATCATGACCATCTCCATCGATCCGGCCATCGGCATGGTGGGCTACCACGCTCGCGAGGTTGCGTTTGGTCTGGGCCTGGAAGGGGATCAGGTTAAATCAGCGGTCGGGTTCCTCTTGTCCATGTACAAGGCGTTCACCGAACTTGACGCCAGCATGGTGGAGATCAATCCGCTGGTGGTGACCAAGGCGGGCGAGGTGATCGCGCTCGACGCCAAGATGAACTTCGACGACAACGCGCTCTACCGCCACAAGGATGTGGAGGAAATGCGCGATGAGGACGAGCAAGACCCGGCGGAACTGGAAGCCGAGCGGCACGACCTCAACTATATCAAGCTGGACGGGTCCATCGGCTGCATGGTGAACGGCGCCGGCCTTGCCATGGCGACCATGGACATCATCAAGCTCTATGGCGGGGAGCCCGCCAACTTCCTGGATGTGGGCGGCGGCGCGACCAAGGAACGGGTGACCACCGCGTTCAAGATCATCCTGTCCGACTCAAACGTCGAGGGCATTTTGGTGAATATCTTCGGCGGCATCATGCGCTGCGATGTGATCGCCGAAGGCGTGGTCGCGGCGGCGCGGGAGGTTTCCCTGGATGTGCCGCTGGTGGTTCGCCTGGAAGGCACCAATGTGGAGCTGGGTAAGAAAATTCTCGCCGAATCCGGTCTGCCCATCGTTTCCGGCGAGGACCTCGCCGACGCCGCCGAAAAGGTGGTGAAAGCCGTGAAGGAGGCCGCATAACATGGCTGTTCTTGTCGATAAAAACACCAAGGTCATTTGCCAGGGCTTCACCGGCTCGCAAGGCACGTTCCACTCCGAGCAGGCGATCGCTTACGGCACGCAAATGGTCGGCGGCATTACGCCGGGCAAGGGCGGCTCCACCCATTTGGACCTGCCCGTGTTCGACACTGTGGCCGAAGCCGTGGAGAAAACCGGCGCCAATGCCAGCGTGATTTATGTCCCGCCGCCCTTCGCGGCGGAGGCAATCCTGGAAGCCATTGATGCGGAGATACCG
>JAYQGD010000468.1:0-2722 GCA_038140415.1 Rhodospirillaceae bacterium | reverse complement strand
CACCCAACCAGAATCAGCGATCGCATCATCCGCAGCAGCCAATCCAAATACGATAATATCTTCCATGCGTTTCCGTTCTTTGGGTGAAACCAAAGATTCCACATCAAACCGGTAGGGATGGTCTTCTTCTTGAGGCACTTGCCCGCCAATACGGCAGGGAAGGTCATCAACATCAAAGGCCTCTAAAGCCCGGATGCCCGACTTAGATTCTGTCAGTGATTGCCAGTTGCCTTCAACGCCACGACCTAGTGGCGTCAACAGACCCAGGCCCGTTACTACGACCCGTGTCATGATGCCCTCATCTTGAGACAGTTGCCCCAATCAATGCGACGCACCCACGTTGCCGCGGGGTGCGGCAAAACCTTAAGACGCGTTGGCTTCGATGAAGCCGATAGCGTCTTTAACGGTCAAAATCTTCTCGGCCGCATCGTCAGGGATTTCGCACCCGAATTCCTCTTCAAAGGCCATCACAAGCTCAACGGTATCAAGACTGTCAGCCCCTAGATCATCAATGAAGCTGGCAGTATCGGTGACTTTGTCTTCATCGACACCAAGATGCTCAACAATAATTCCTTTTACGCGCTCGGCTACATCACTCATTCTTAAATTCCTCGATTCAGAATAAACTTAGATCACTGATCCCGCTCCAAAAGTTGGAGCAATGAAACACCCCCTGTCCCTACGTGTCCGAGGAGCATGGCGGCGTTCCTAACACACTTTATTTGCCTTGGCTAGCACTCGAAAACACCGCTTCGAACAGGGTAAATTCAACCATTAAAACATCGCCATTCCGCCGTTTACCGAGATGGTTTGACCGGTCACGTACGCCGCCTCTTCGCTTGCCAGATAGACCACGCAGTTAGCGACATCTTGGGGCTCGCCTAAGCGATCCATGGGGATTTTCTGCAGCATTCCGGCGGTCTGTTCTTCCGTCAGCACGTCCGTCATGGGGGTTGCGATGAAACCGGGTGATACGCAATTGACGGTGATTCCCCGGCTCGCGACTTCCTGTGCCAGGGCTTTGGACATACCCGTCGTACCCGCCTTTGAGGCGACATAGTTAGCCTGGCCCGGGTTGCCCATCTGCCCGACCACCGAAGTTATGGAGATGATTCTCCCCCAGCGGGCCTTCATCATGCCCCGAAGGCAAGCCCGGCTGAGGCGGAACCCCGCGGTCAAATTCACATCAATGACCGCCTGCCAGTCCTCGTCCTTCATCCGCATCGCCAGATTGTCGCGGGTGAGGCCGGCATTATTAATCAGAATATCGACCTGCCCCATGGCCTCGGCTGCCGCATCGGCCAGGGACTGCGGGCCGTCCGGATCGGATAAATTGGCCGGCAGAATATGCGTCCGGTCTTTCAGCTCCGCCGCAAGCGCCTCCAACGCCTCGACCCTTGTTCCGGAAAGGCCCACTGTCGCCCCCTGCCCGTGCAGAGCCCTGACAATCGCGCCGCCGATCCCGCCCGACGCGCCGGTCACAAGGGCATTCTTACCGCTCAGATCAAACATTGTTCCACTTCCCTCTGCTTGGGCGTTAGAGACTGGCCGCGAAGACCTCGATATCGTCCAGCGATTGCACCGAAACGCCGCTGAGATCACCGTCAATCCGGCGGATCATCCCTGTGAGAACTTTGCCCGCACCAACTTCGACGAAGGTGGTCACACCCATGTCCTTCATGGCCAGGATGCATTCCCGCCAACGGACCCGGGAGGTCACCTGCTCCACCAACAGTGACCGTATCTGTGCCGGATCGCTGGTCGGCGCGGCTGTGACATTGGCAACCACGGGGACGGCAGGCGTTTGGATATCGATGGCCGCCAACTCGTCCGCCATCACATCAGCCGCCGGCGCCATCATGGCGCAATGAAAAGGCGCGCTAACCGGCAAAAGAATGCTCCGCTTGGCGCCTTTTTCCTTGGCGATCTCCACCGCGCGTTCAATGGCGGCGGTGGCGCCGCTCAGCACAATCTGCCCCGGCGCATTGTCGTTCGCCGCCGTACAAACCTCGCCCTCGGCAGCTTCCTCCGCAATAGCTTCGGCCACATCCATTTCAACGCCCAAGACTGCGGCCATCGCGCCTTCGCCGACAGGCACCGCAACCTGCATGGATTTTCCTCGGGTTTTCAGTAATCGTGCCGTATCAGCAAGTTCGAAGGCCTTGGCCGCCGCGAGCGCCGAATACTCACCGAGCGAATGCCCGGCGACACAAGTCGCCTGTGAGCCGATATTGAACCCGTGCCGGTTTTCGAGCACCGCCATGATCGCCATGCTCATGGCCATCAACGCGGGTTGCGTGTTCTCGGTCAGGGTGAGCTGGTCCTCGGGCCCCTCAAACATGATCTTGGAGAGATTCTGGCCCAGCGCCTCGTCGACTTGATCGAAGACGGCTTTTGCTTCGGGAAACGCGTCGGCGAGATCCTTCCCCATGCCGACGGCCTGGGATCCCTGGCCCGGAAAAATTAGCGCGTAAGTCATACCTGATCCGTTGCAATGGTTACCGTGGTCCTTACTCGGACGTCGAGGCAGTGAAGGCGGTTCACCACAGCGTGTCAAGCGCCAGCCAAGTCCCCGTGTCAGAGCCGCATATACCCTTGGATGGGCGCTTGCATGGGTCGGCAATATATGTATATTTTCGCCCCTTCACCTCCTTGCCATCGCCATTTTGATTCGGTGTTGGCTATGCCCCGGGAATTAAGGCGATTTCCGTTGGGTTGAGAT
>JAYQGD010000467.1:0-2724 GCA_038140415.1 Rhodospirillaceae bacterium | reverse complement strand
AGACAAAGTCCGGATCGAGGGACGAGTTCCGCCTGACCATGGCGGCCAGCCGGTTCACATACTCGGGCCCATACTTGGTTCCCTGCTTGACGCAGACCACGGTGGCCGGCGCACGTTTTTTGAGACCCGCCGTCGCCACGTCGCCGGCTTTCAAAGCCGCCACGCGCTTGGCGCCGATCTCCGCCATCACATGGCCCGGCGACATGTCTTCGATCTGGCGGAACTTGACCTCGGCCTGGTCCAACTTGCCGGCGCGGATAAACACCCGGCCCAGTTGGATTTGGGGTTCCAGATCCTCCGCGCCCAGCATCATCGCCCGGATTAAGGCTTTCTCCGCGCTCTCAAGATCGCCCATGAAGTCATACACCCGGCCCAGATACATCTGCGCGGTCTGATGATTGGGGTCGAGCCGCAGGGTCTCTTGAAAGTAAACCATCGCCTCTTCCTGTCCCGCATTATCGACGTGATGGAAACCCAGGGCGAGGTGCACCTCCGCCTCCTCCGGGTTCAGCGCCGCGGCGCGGGTCAGGAATGGCAGGCTCTCCGCGTCCTCCCCCAGACGCTGATAGAGCATGCCGACGAGTTTCTGATAGGCCGGCTCATCGGGAATGTCGCCCTTAATCTCAGCCAGACAGGCGACGGCTTGAGCGATTTCTCCCTGCTCGTCAAAATCGAGCGCGCGGGTCAGGGTTTCGGTGAGGTTCATGCTGATCAAATTCACGTAATGGAGCCCCTTCATAGCACAACTTTTCTTAATGAATTTCCCTCTTGACGGAGATGTTCTCCTATTGTAGAACATAACAAGAACATTAAGGCGGGCACCTTAAACGACGCATAACGCATCCAAAGACGATGCGCACCAGTGATAAAGAACGAGGAACCGACCATGTCCGCCGCTGTTATTCACGTTCCTTTCGGGACTCCGCCCTCCGGGCAGACGCCCTCTCGACCCGACCCCGCACTTCTGGACGGCTTGCGCAATCGCATCCGGGCGATTGAACGCACCGGCGGCGGGGTGATCACCCCTGCTTTTGACAGTGACCTGGACTCACATCTGGCCGGCGACGTGCCGGTCATCTCTCTCGGCGCGCCCGAAGTCGACGAGGCGCTGCCCTGGCACGGCCTGCCCCGGACAGGCCTGCATGAAGTTTTCGGTGACGCCGCGGCCTTGGGATTCTCAGCCGCCCTGCTCGCCCGCCTGGCTGAAGTCCATATCGACGAAGGCCGCGGCGCACCGATTTTGTGGTGTCAACAAGGGCGGGACCTGTATGGGCGCGGGCTGGCGGACTACGGCATTGATCCGGACCGGGTGATCCTGGTGCACGGTAAGAACGATACGGAAATTCTCTGGGCCATGGAGGAAGGGCTGAGGAGTCCCGGTCTCGCCGCAGTGATCGGCAAGCTACATAAAGTGCCGCCGATCGCCGGCAGACGCTTGCAATTGGCGGCCGAGGAAAACGGCGTGGCCGGGCTCCTGCTCCGCGCGACCGGCTATGCCGGACCGCAGGCTCCGACCGGCGCGGCGCTGACCCGCTGGCGGGCCACATCGGCGCCCAGCATTACCCCGGCCAGCGGCCTAGGCCTCGGTCCGCCCCAATGGAATCTTGAATTACAACGCTGCCGCCTCAGCGCGGCCAGCCCAAAACAACTGGAAAGCGCCGGACGCCCCAGGCTCTGGCGGGTGGAGTGGTGTCATGAAACGGGTGATCTCTCTGTGGTTGCCGGCCTTCGCGACCGATCGGATCGAGCGCCGGCAAAACCGGCGGCCTGGATCGCGAACAGCGGGCAAAGCAATCCCGGCCAAATCTCGGGACAGGGAGACCTCTGGCAAGCCGCGGTCTGAACCGGCTTCTCCTTTAGCCACCATCATCACCGTGCATGGGGCCCAGCGCATCGCTTCCCTCAACCGGGCGGCGCGGCAGGCCGGGATTTCCGCCGGACAGTCACTGGCCGACGCCCGCGCGCTTTATCCTGCCCTTGCCGTCCAACAAGCCGACGCCAAGGCCGACGCCAAGGCCTTGAACGCCCTGGCCCGGGCGGCCGAACGCTATACGCCCTGGGTGGCCCTTGATCCCGACGGCGGACTTTACCGCAGCGGGGCCGGTCTGTGGCTGGACATCAGCGGCTGCACGCACCTGTTCGGCGGGGAAGACGCGCTTGTTGACGACCTCCTGGCCCGCTGCGCCCACGCCGGCTATCAGGCCCGCGCCGGTCTCGCCGGCACGCCGGGCGCGGCCTGGGCCCTGGCGCGGCTGAAAACCCGGGAAACACGCGCCGCCATTCTGCCGCCAGGCCTGCGGCCGTCCAAACGTCTCGCCTCCCTGCCCCTGGCCGGGCTGCGCCTGGAAGATGAGATCGTGGAGGGGCTGGAACGCATGGGTCTCCGCCGCATTGGAGAGCTCTATAACCTGCCCCGCGCGCCCCTGGTCAAACGCTTCGGCATGGAGATCACCCGCCGCCTGGATCAGGCCCTGGGCACACAGGAAGAGTCCCTGTCGCCCCGGCGGCCGGTGCCGGCCTATATGACCCGCCGGGCCTTTGCCGAACCCATCGGCCGGGCGGAGGATATCGATGCCGCCCTGGCCCACTTGCTGGACCCTCTGTGCGACATGCTGGAAAAGGCCGGCCAGGGCGCCCGGCGGCTGGTTTTTTCCCTGTACCGGGTGGACGACACGGTCGCCCGCATCGTGATCGGCGTGAGCCGGCCCAACCGGGATCCGGCGC
>JAYQGD010000466.1:0-2732 GCA_038140415.1 Rhodospirillaceae bacterium | reverse complement strand
TTGTACGCGAGCAGTTGGACAGCCACCAGCTCATCGAAGAGTTCATGATTGCGGCCAATGTGGCCGCCGCCACGTCCCTGGAAAAAACCGGCCTGCCGTTTCTCTACCGGGTCCATGACGAGCCCGCCGAAGACCGGCTTGAAGCCTTCCGGGAATTTGCCGACAGTCTGGGTTTGAAGTTTCCTAAGGGTCAGGTGCTGACGCCGGGCGGGTTCAACCGGTTTATCCGGCGCGCCAAGGATACAGGGCTCGGCCCGGTGATCAGCCAGGCTGTGTTGCGCTCTCAATCCCAGGCTGTCTACGCGCCGTCCAACGATGGGCATTTCGGACTGGCGCTGCGCCGCTATTGCCACTTCACCTCGCCCATTCGCCGCTATGCCGATCTGGTGGTGCACCGCGCATTGATCCAGTCCCTCAAACTGGGCGACGGCGGATTTGCCGAAGAGGCGGAAACCATCGGCGCGCTGGGCGAGCATGTTTCTTCCACGGAACGGCGGGCGGCGGCGGCCGAACGGGAAGCAGTGGACCGGTTCGTTGCCGAATTCTTCAAAAATCGCGTCGGTGACCATATGCAGGGTATTGTCTCGGGCGTCGCCAAGTTCGGCTTGTTTGTCACCCTGGAAGGCACAGCGTCGGAGGGTTTAGTGCCGCTCCGTAGCCTGCCCGACGACCGCTACCAATTTGATGAAAAACGCCGGTTGATTTCAGGCAAGCGGACCGGATTACGGTTCGGGATGGGCGACGCGCTCGAGGTGATTATCCGAGAGTCCAATCCGATCAGCGGCTCGCTCCTGCTGGATGTGGCGGGAGATGCCGGCCAAAAGGCCCCACGCAAAGGCGGTGGTAAAAATAAACGCAGACGCAAAAAATGATCTATTTTTGAACCGGCAACCGGGATAAGATTGTCTACAAACGCGCGGCAGAGCCGTGAGCGAGAATAATCAGGACGTTGGACCGTGTTAACCACTGTTAATGTCATCGCACGTGGGAGACGCGCCTCAAAGCACGCTTCCTGGTTGGCTGTTATACTCCTGACTTTGGCGCTAACGGCCTGCGTGACCCATTCGCCCCGATCGGCGGATGGGGCATTTCCAAGTGAGTTGACGGCCACCACTCTTGCATCCGGATTTGAGCAGATCGCCGACCGCTATATCGTGCCGATCCCGGTCAGCCGTCTCGCCATCGAGGGCATGCGTGGACTGGACACAATCGACGAGACGGTCACGGTCGAGCACAGGGACGGTCAGGTCAGCTTCAGTGCAGCTAACATCTCCGCCCGGTCATTTCCGGCGCCGGACACGGAACGCAGCGAGGACTGGGGCCGGTTGGCGACGGATGTATTGCTTTACGCCCGCCAAAGTTCCGACAAATTTTTGCAGGCCTCGTCGGAAGACCTGATCGAAGCCGTGTTCGACGGTTCGTTGTCTGTCACTGATCCTTATTCACGCTACGCCGGCGCCGGCGCAGCTCAGGAAAATCGGGCGAAGAGGTCCGGGTTCGGCGGAATCGGGATCCGCATAAAAGTTCTTCCCGAAGGCGCCCGCATCACCGAGCTTTTCGAGGACTCTCCGGCGATCTTGGCCGGATTGCAGGTTGACGATATCGTGGCGCGGGTGAATGGGATCGGCCTCGCGGGTAAGACGCGAACGGAAATTCGGGAGCTTGTCCGGGGCGGAATCGGCACGATCGCCGACCTTGTCGTTCTTCGGAATGGTTCGGAGACACACGCCTATTCGGTCAAGCGGGAGAAAGTGGTTGCGCCGACGGTGAAGCTCGTTGTCGAGGACAATATTATATTTGTCCGAATCACAGGTTTTAACGTCCGCACCTCTCAGCGGCTGGCCCGTAGAATTATCAAGGCCCGGGCCGAACTGGGCCGGAACGCCAAAGGCGTGATATTGGACCTTCGCGGCAATCCCGGCGGCATTCTGGATCAAGCTGTCAAAGTCGCCGACCTGTTTCTGGTGAAAGGCAAAAGTCTGTCGACCAGAGGACGTCATCCGTCCAGCCTTCATGAATATGAATCCAGTGCGAACGATATCGCCGCCGGCTTGCCCATGGCGGTGCTGATCAATGGCCGCTCCGCCTCGGCCGCCGAAATTGTCGCCGCCGCCCTGCAGGACAATGAGCGCGCCGTGGTGATTGGTTCCGCGTCGTTCGGCAAAGGGTCCGTGCAGTCTGTGGGCCAACTTCCAAATGACGGCGAACTGACCCTGACCTGGTCCCGCTTTGTGACCCCGTCGGGCTATATTCTCCACGGACTTGGCGTCCCGCCCCTTGTTTGCACCAGTCCGGATACCGACAACGCCTCGGCACTGATCGCCAGGGCGCTGGCCGACTCGGACAGATTGAACCAAACCCTGGACGCCTGGCACACGGTGAGGCCGGATGACAATCGTGCCCGGGATGCACTCCGCAATGTGTGCCTGGCCTCGAACAAACGGCCGCAGGTGGATATCGAGATCGCCGATACCCTGCTTTCGGACAAGGCGCTCTATCATCGGGTTTTGAACCTGTCGCCATCCATGGCGTCCGCGGCCAAACCGGGCTCATAGGCGAAATCGGCAATTCACTTGACAGAAGCGGCCTCAACGCTATCTTGCGCGCCCGAATGAAGGTAAATGAACAGATTTAAGAGTGGAGCCCGAAAATGGCGAAACCGGCAACGATTTTGGTGAAACTGGTCAGCACCGCTGACACCGGCTTCTATTACGTGACCAAGAAGAACCCGC